>JBOGSL010000302.1:0-10197 GCA_050695395.1 Chloroflexota bacterium
CTCCATACCCTCTAAGGAGTGGTCATGGTGAACGTGTAACACTTCCCGTTGTTGTTGTCGACCTCCTCGCCCTCGGGCGTCGACGTGATCGCCTCGTACCAGTACGTTGCACCCGGCGTCAGCCCAATGTCCATGCCCTGCGGGGCAAAGTCATCGCCCTGCACCAGTACGGTGTGCTGGGTGGTTCCGGCGGACACGTCTCGTGTTGCTGTCTCGATCAATCCCTCACAGCCCGGACCCGAGCCAAATAACACCATCCCCTGCCCCGGATTGGTGCTGCTGAAGGTGACCGCCACGCCGCCGAGCTGGGACAGCGGCACAGACGATCCGGCCGGCGGGAAGAGGTCGGTCATCGGATGAACATCGGCATTGCACGTGTTGGCCAGGCAGGGCAACCCGAGATTGTCTTCGACCGTGCGCAGCAGTGAGTAGTGATTGTACGGATGAAGCGAAACTGCGTGATTCGGCGAGCTTGTGATCACGATGGCAGGAACGCGTCCGCCGCCCAATCCTGGAGGACTGCTGCAGCAACCGGTGCCTGACGCGTACCCGAGGTTCGCGTTCGTTGCGCCGCTTGATTCGTTCTCGTCCCAGGTCACCACGATCGCGGAATCCGAGGTCCAGGCCGGCGACGACATGATGGTCGTGACCAGTGTCTTCAGGTACGAGTCGGCCTGCTGGATCAGCGGGTGGCTCAGGACGAAGTTCGGCGGGTAGGCGCACCACGGCTCGCCGTCCGCGATGGCGTCGGAAGACGGCATGCCGTGCATGTCGTGACACACGTCGGGGCTGATCCAGACGTAGTTCGGAGCGGTGCCGCTGGCCAGATCGCTCGCGAGCATACTTGCCGGCTTATCGTTCGAAAGGCGTTCCGGACTGTCCAAAATGTCCTTGTAGAGGACGAACGGATTGTGCTTGTTCACATACAGAGCCGCGCCGCCGGCCGGGTATCCCTGACCGGTGAAGCCGACGGAAGGCATGGATTGCATGTATGCCGCCCAGGTCTTGCCCGCGGCGTCGAGCTGATCGACGATGTTGGTAGCATCGAAGACCTGGCTGGGATTGTCGCTGTGCGAGAAGAACTGGCCGGCGGTGGCGGCGATGTAGTTCGGCATGCTCGGATGCGTGACACCGTAGTAGTTGGCCGCGAACCCGTAGGTGTTGGCCAGGTAGTTGATGTAAGGCGCGTCCGCCGTATTGCCGATCAGATCTTCGTAGCTGGAATTCTCCTCCATGATGATGTAGATGTGCGAGAAGGAGCCCGACGCCGCTTGCGCTCGGGCGATCTGGGGCAGGACCAATCCGAATAGCAGGGACAGGGCGGCGAACCAGCGAAGCATGGGCACATTCCTCCTAGTTCCCAATATCGCGGAGGAAGAAGTTCCGGCGCAACCCCCGCTGCTTGTGCGGGTAAACTGGGACCTTCTTCCGCCTCCTTCCTCTTCCGCGGCATACAATCTGCATTGACGAGCCGTCCGGAGGGACATATGTTGACCGCCGTGAAGCGGTTCATCAATCGGCACCCGCTGCTGCACGGCCTGCTGACCAAGCTCGCCAAGGACAACGTCGGGATGCTCGCCGGCTTTGTCTCCTGGAGCCTGCTCACCTCGCTGGTTCCGATTGTGGTCGGGCTGGTCGCCATCTCCACCTTCTTCCTGAGAAACCCCGGCGCCCAGCACGCGGTGGTGCACAACCTTCGGGCCGCCACGGGCGGGGCAATCAGCGCCGCCGTGATTCGGAACCTGGTGCGCGGCTCGACCCACCACAGCGGTCTGCTCGGGGTGATCGGGCTGATCGGTATCTTCTGGGGCGGTTCCAACGTGGGCGGCTCTCTCTCAACCGCCTTTCAGCCCATCTTCGAAGTGAGCGGCCGCAACCTCATCAAAGAGAAGCTGATCGATGTCGCCATGATCTTCGTCTTCACTGCGCTGATGCTCGTGATCCTTGGCGCGACCACCGCCGGCGCCTTCATCGACCAGGTCGTCCATCATGTGCCCGTTCCCGCCGGCTTCGGTCAGTTCCTGGTGGGAACAATCATAAGCCTCTTCTCGGCATTCCTGCTGTTCAGCTTGATCTATCTCGTGTTTCCCAACGCCAATCCGCGTTTTAAGCTGATACAGGTGTGGCGCGGCGCGCTATTCTCCGCCGTCGCGTTCCAGATCCTCAGCTACATCTGGCCCATATACGCCAACGTTGCCCATTTCCACCGTTACGGGGCGGTATTCTTCCCGCTCGTGGTGCTGGGAGCGTGGATTTACTTCTTCGCCATGATCACGATGATCGGCGCCGAACTGGTGGCAGTCCCGGCATTACTCGAGGCCAACCGCAAGCACACGCCGATTGGCCCTGCTCCCCAGAACATCGTGCCGCAGCACGAAGTATTGCGGTCGGCGACTGAGGAGGAGTCCGCGGCGACCGAACGGAAACGCCACACAGGCTGAACGGGCACCGAAGTGCCCGTTCGAGCGGAAGTGCGGCTCACCGCCTCTGTAACTTCAGGTGCCTAACGCGCCCCTGCACCCAGTTTGCCATTCAGCATGGTACCCAGCTCCTGGGGGCTGCTAGGGAACGATGCGCCCGAACTCTGCTCCTCCTGAGCGATGCGGATCATGTCGTCGACCAGGTTGTCCGAGATGCCCTGAGCCGTACCGCGACGGCTCTTGAGGTTCTGCTCCAGTCCGCTCCAGCTATGGGGGGCCGAGTCCCACAGTTCTTGAATGTCGCCTCCGGGAATGTGTGCCATTGAATCTGCTCCTTCTCTAATGGTTCTGCATTTGCCTGGCGATGGCCGGCTCGTTCTTTTGGTCCTGACCGCGATACTTGTGTGCGTCCTGATACGCCTGGCTCGGGTTGTCGGTAAACTTGGTACCGCTCTGCGCCAGCCGGCTGAAGTCGGACTTCATGGACACGGCCTCGCCTGGCGTGATGTGCCACTCGTCGTCGCCATGCTGCTCCAGGTAGTTGACGATATCCTGCCAGCTCTGCGGCCTGGCATCCTTGTAGATTTGCTCGACATCCGATGGTTCATAGTCCATGACCCATTTCTTGTCGTTCTTGACATCGATGGGCACACCCTTGATTGTTTCTTCCGGCATGCTTGTCCTCCTTTGGCGGCGCCTACAACACTTTTGACGTGTGCAATTTGGGGGCCACACCGGCACGCAACTTGCGGAACTGCTGCTCCTCGAAGGAGAGGTTGCGCATGTCCACCAACAACGCGAATTTCAGAGCCGAGAACGCCACGAAATCGGAAGACGAGTTCATCCGCAAGCACTGGAGCGAGCTTTCCGAGTCCACTCGCAACGCCAAATGGATCAATTCCACCGACCAGCACGAGGACTATCCCGGCCAGACGCTGGCGACGCGAAGCCACGATGTCATCAAGCATTGGGCGGAGGAGCGAGGGGCCGCGCCCGCCACCGTCCCGAACGACACGCACGACGGCTACCTCGGCGTCATGCGCCTCCAGTTTCCCGGCTACGGGGGTCAGGGTCTGATCAGCGCGAGTTGGGAGGAATGGTTCAACACGTTCGATCACGGCGATCTGGTCTTCGACTACCAGGAGACGCTCTCCAACGGCAACCAGAGCAACTTCTTCCAGCTTGATAGTCCCCACACAAGCGGGGGCGGATGAACTCCTCGCTTGCCGGCCAATCGGCGACTGATCCGACGGATCCGTAGGCCAGGCCTTTAGGCCGACGTCAACATCTCCTGCGGCGTGATCGTGGACTAGCCTCGCTAGCAGCTGGGGAGACCTCGCCGGCCACTTCTGAGAATCGGCTGCGCAGTCTTTATTGCTGAAATTGGTGGGCGATCTCGTCGAGTGCGAACAGCCCGACCCGGAGCCCCGCCAGCTCTTCCGGCGAGATCATCTGAGCTAGCTGGTCGTCGACAAGCTCGACGCCCGCTCGCACGGCCTGCGCCGCAGACTTTCCCCGAGCGGTGAGATTGATCACAATCCGTCTGCGATCTTCGGGGTCGATCTCCCGGGTCAGGTAGTCGCGCACAACCAGAGTGTCGATCAGCTGGCTGGCCGCTTGCTTGGTGATCCCCAATCCGTCGATCATCTCCGCGGCGGTGCCTCCGTGATTTGCCATGCCGCCGAGGACGAACGGACCGTTCTGCGGCATGTCATCGAAACCAGCCTCAGACAGCTCTGCCGCGACGGCACGCCCGTAGCTTCGCCGCGCCGCCCTCAGCAGGGCCGGGATGACGACCGGCTGGTCATCGTCGATCAACGCCATAGCCGGAGTGTAAGCGAAAGCCGCTTGACTGTCAAGCGTCTGGACGATACGAGAACGGTTGACGGCCGCCAGTTGCTCAAAATCCCGAGTAGATGTGACGCCCTAAGCCGCAATGGGCTCGTATCTGGCCGTGAAGTGGCGCAGGGCCGGCGGCTCGGACACGATGCGGTAGCCGGGTAGCTCCGAAGCCTGCTCCGCCACGGCCAGCACCACCTCGATGACGTATTCGATGTGGCTTTGCGTGTAAGTGCGGCGCGGAATCGCCAGCCGCACCAGATCCATCGGCGCGGCGCTCTCGCTGCCATCGGGATGCCGGCCGAACATGACGGTGCCGATCTCGCAGCCTCGAATCCCGCCCATCTCGTAGAGAGCAACAGCCAGCGCCTGGCCCGGATACTGGAGCGGCGGGATGTGGGGCAGCAGATCTCTGGCGTTCAGATAAACGGCGTGGCCACCCACCGGCCGCACGATCGGCACTCCGGCCCGATCCAGTGCCTCTCCTAGGTACTCCGTCGAGCGGGTTCGGTACCGAAGGTAGTCGGGCTCAGTGCACTCTTGCAGCCCCTGTGCAATTGCCTCCAGATCGCGCCCGGCCAGGCCGCCGTATGTCGTGAATCCCTCCGTGAGGATCAGCAGGGTGCGACACCGATCCGCCAGGGCGTCGTCGTTGAGGGCGAGCCAGCCGCCGATATTGGCCATCGGATCCTTTTTCGCGCTCATCGTCATGCCGTCGGCTAAACTGGCCATCTCTCGCACGATGTCTCGGACGTCCGCGTTCTCGTAGCCCGGCTCGCGCGTGCGAATGAACCAGGCGTTTTCGGCAAACCTGCAGGCATCCAGGAAGAACGGCACACCGTACCGATCGCAGATGGCGCGCACGCCGCGGAGGTTCTCCATCGACACCGGCTGACCGCCGCCCGAGTTGTTCGTGATGGTGACGAATACGGCTGGGACGGAATCGGCGCGCTCGGCCAGCAGTGATTCGAGCGCAGCGAGATCCATGTTGCCTTTGAACGGATGAAGCACCGAGGGATCCCGGCCCTCCGGGATAACAAAGTCCACTGCCTCGGCTCCGGTAAATTCCACATTTGCCCTGGTCGTGTCGAAGTGCGTGTTGTTGGGCACGATCTTTCCGGGCCCGCCGATGGCCGAGAACAGGATTCGTTCGGCGGCCCGGCCCTGATGGGTTGGGATCACGTGCTTGAAGGGGAAGAGGTCTTGGACGGCCTCCAGGAACAAATAGAAGGACGGAGAACCGGCGTAGCTTTCGTCGCCATGCTGCACTGCCGCCCACTGATCTCGCGACATCGCCCCTGTTCCTGAGTCGGTGAGCAAGTCTATGATCACATCGTCGGCGTGAAGGTTGAAGAGATTGTAGCCCGCTTCGCAGAGTGCTCGGCGTCGCTCTTCTCGCGTCGTCAGCCTGATCGGCTCAACCGCGTGAATCCGAAATGGCTCGATGATCGTCCGAAAGTCCCCGCTCATAGGTCGCTCACCCCCGCGGCCGATAGTACATCCTTAGGCCGCAGCGCCGCTGCCGTCTTATTCGTGACAGCTCGGACGGTTTCTGGACTTGTGATCACCGGACGACGTCGCGGGTTGCGCGTCCCGGAGTTGTGCGCGCGTATTCCTCAGTTACCCACTCCACCACCCGGTCGATAGGCATGGTCCGGCCCAGCCCGCACAGCCGCTCCCACTCGTCCTCGCCCAGCATTGATTTGGGCCGGAGGAGGTAGGTCTGATATCGCGCCAATAGATCGGGTTGAAGGGCGGCGCCCATGCTCTCGTGTAATGCTTCCGATGCTCCCCACAGGCGCGCGGCTGTCTCTGCGCGGCCAGTGTCCGCGACAAACGCTGCCACGATGCTGAGGTACAGAGCGAGCACCGGTTTGTGTCCCAGCCGGTGCGCCGTCGTCAGGGCTTCGATCAAGATCGGAGCCGCTCGCTCGTGCTCCCCCTTCCGCCACGTCGCCGCGCCCAGGTTGGTAAGCGATCGCGCTATTTCACCTTCATCACCCAAAGTGCGATGCGCCTCGATGCTTTGATTGCTCAGCTCGATGGCGCCGTCGTAGTCGCCCGCGGCTATTGCGAGATCGGAGAGATTACACAGCGCGATGCCACTTGCCCTGATGTCGCCGACCTCCCGGCACAGAGCCAGGCTCTCTCTGTACAGTTGCCGAGCTTCATCAATCTCGCCCAGATCGGCCTTGACCGTACCGAGGTCGTTGAGCGTCTGGGCGTATTTTGCCTTGTCGCCCCGTTCCCGAAAGATGTCTAGTGCTTGAGCTTTCAGGTCGGCGCTTTGCTCATATTCGCCGCGGTCCTGAAGAGTCGCACCGAGTAGAAGTAACATTCTTGCGAGCTTTTCCTCATCACCGATGGTTCGGAAGATCTCGATTGCCTCTCTCATGGCCCGGATTGAGCGCTCGTAATCTCCCAGACGAGACGTCAGCACCGCTACTGAACGTAGAGACTCGGCTCGTAGCGCCGGAGTATCGACGCGGGTCGCCGAGAACGATTTCTCGAGCCACCTCAGACCCTCCGCCTGGTAGCCGCGGACTTCCCAGTAATCGCACAGAGAAATCGCCATCTCAAGGAGGTCATCGTCGAGGGCGGACCGAGACAGCCATCCAAGGCAGGCTCGCAGGTTGCCATATTCGTGATCGAGCCGATGAAGCCGGTCCTCCTGATCGCCGGCAGCCAGCAGGTCCGTTGCATACCGCCGGGCGACATCGCGGTAGTACCGGGCCCAACGGCCTTTGATAGATCCGGCCTCTCCGCTCTCTTCGAGCAGCTCAAAAGCGTACTCGCGGATGACTTCCAGCATGCTGAATCGAACCTGACCGTCCGCCTGCTCTTCCGGCCGCAGAAGGCTCTGGTTCACCAGGTCCGACACGTCTTCGAGAACGTCGTCCGGGTCGCAGATGTCATCTATTGCTTCTAACGTGGCGCCTGAGGTGAAGACCGAAAGCCGCCGAAACAACGTCTTACGCTCGGCGGACAGCGAGTCGTACGTCCAGTTCAGCGCGTTGCGCATGGTTCTCAATCGGTCCGGACGACTGTTGTCGGTTCCGCTGAGCAAGCGCATGGTCCCGATTCCGGATGCCTTCTCCAGCTGTTCCAGCAATGTGCGAGGCGGCAAGATTTTGGTTCGCGCCGCCGCGAGCTCGATGGCGAGGGGTAGGCCGTCCAGCTTGCGGCAAATTGCCGCTACGGCAACAGCATTCTCGTGAGTGAGCACAAAATCGGGGCGGACGGCCATCGCGTGCCGAAGGAACAGCTGAACTGAGGGGTAGCTCAATAACGCCTCGGCCGGCAGCTCGTCCTCGGGCATAGGCGTGCGTAATGGCTGTACCCGGTACTCTTTCTCGCCACGAAGGCCGAGCGCCGCCCGGCTCGTTACCAGCATCTTGACGAGAGGACACGCGGAAAGCAGCTCAGCCACGAGGGACGTGGCCGAAAGCAGATGCTCGAAGTTGTCCAGCAGCAGGACGACGGGTCTGTCGCGCAAATAGGCAATCAGACGGCGGGTCGCTGTCCCGGCTTCCTTCTCCGCGGGCATGAGGGTATGGATCATGTGGCCGGCAAGGAGAGCGGGGTCACGGAGCGGAGCGAGGGCGATAAGCCGAACGTCGAGCGCGCGATCGTTCTGCAGGGCCGCGGCCACCTCCAGCGCCAGGCGCGTTTTGCCCACGCCTCCCGGGCCGTTGAGCGTCACCAGCCCCGACTCAGAATTGGTCAGAAGGGTCGTCACCTCTGAGATTTCCTCTTGGCGGCCTATCGTCTCATCCGGAAGTGGCGTGACAGGGAATGGAGAACGAGCCGGTTCCACTTTGCCCCGCCGGGATGTCGCCATGAGAGCGCGCTTCTCGTGCTCCGCCAGGTCCAACGCATCTGCCAGATCCTGCACCGTGGCCCGATACGGGGCCTTGCTCACACCGCGCTCGAGATCGCCTATTGAGCGAACACTGAGTCCCGCCCGCTCGGCGAGCTGTTCCTGGGTGAGCTCCGCCTCACGCCGCAGGCGCCGCAGCAAGGTTCCGAATTCCGCCGCATCGGTGCCCGCCGCCATTTCTCCTTGTTTCTCGTCGACCACCACGCTGTATCCAGCCAAACGCGTCTTGTCAACATGGTAGACCGCCGTGTAGATCCGCCGCTACTTCGCCGGAAACTCTGCCGACTTTGCCTGTTCATCCTGACGCGTAGGGCCCACTCTTGTGCTTATGAGTCCGACGCCAGCGAACCGGAAGACGCAAGACCAGGCCCGAGATGCGGAGCTGACTGATCGCATCTCAGAAGCATAGACCACAAGGAGAGAAACGCCATGGCCAATAATGGATTGCAATGGAACTTGAAGGGAACGGTCCTTCTCGCGTGCAACTGCGACTACGGATGCCCTTGCAACTTCAACGCGTTGCCAACGAATGGCGACTGCGAAGGCGGGTGGACCTGGCAGATCGAGGAAGGCGAGTTCGAAGGAACGCCGCTTGACGGTCTGACCTTCTCGCTGTATGCCGATTGGCCGCAGGCCATCCACCAGGGGAACGGCGAGGCGGTGATACTCATCGATGAAAGCGCGGATGAAGCTCAGCGTGACGCTATCACGGCACTGACCAGCGGCCAAGCGGGTGGGCCCTGGGCCATCCTGGCCAACACCTTCTCCAAGGTGCACGGACCAAAGTTTATCCAGCATGAGGTAGACGTGGACGCGAATCGAAGCTCCGTGCGTATTGGGGATGCTGTCAGGCTGGAGATGGAGCCTATCCGCAATCCCGTTACGGGGGCGGAGGTTAACCCGAAAGTTATCCTGCCAGAAGGTTTTGTGTGGAAGGACGGTACCCTCGCGTCCTCTGCCGCGTTCGAGATAAACGAGGGCATTTCGTTCGCTCACCCGGGAAAGTACGCTGCGCTTTCCCCGTTCGAATACCACGTCCCCTAGAACCGTCAGAGAGAGGAGAAGCGGCGGGGATGCCTTACCCGCCGCACCTGCACTATGAGAGTCCTCGCCGGTCCCATCGTCCGACAGCAAAACGTGCTGATAGTGGGTTTGCTCCTGGCGCTGGCCGCCGGAGCCTGGATCATCCTGGTCGAGCAAAGCCGGCAGATGATGCCTGGCATGGCGATGAGTCCGACCATGGGGATGGCCGCTCCCGCGTTTCTAGGGATATGGGTCGTGATGATGGTAGCGACGATGTTCCCGTCGGCCGCCCCCATGATCCTCACCTACTCTCGCGCCGCAGGTTCCAGGTCGGGCTCGAGCTACGCTCCGACGTGGCTGTTCGTGTCTAGCTATCTCGCAGTCTGGGCGTTTCTCGGACTGGCCGCCTACCTGTTCGCGCTCGGCGGCCAGTATCTGCAGCAACAGGCCATGTGGCTGATGGATAACTCGAGCCGTTTCGGCGGCTTATTGCTCGTGGCGGCCGGTGTGTACCAGGTGTCCCCCCTGAAGCATCTGTGCTTATCTAAGTGTCGGTCTCCGCTCGACTTCCTCATGACGAATTGGCGCCCGGGATACCGCGGCGCGTTTCGTCTCGGCGTTTCCCACGCACTCTTTTGCGCCGGCTGCTGCTGGCTCCTCTTCGCCATCCTGTTTCCGCTCGGCATGACCAACATCGCTGCGATGGCGGCGGTGACGGCTCTGATTTTTGCCGAGAAAGTGCTACCCGCCGCTCGCCAGGTTAGCTTTGTAGCTGCAGCCGCTCTGGTAGTGTACGGATGCCTCGTCCTCGCGTCGCCCGCGATGTTGCCCGGCTAAAAGGGGAGCGCCGGGCGGGACGGCTGTCTCACGAGAATATGGCGCAGAGGTCCACCACCGCGAACACGACGAGGGAAGCGGCGACGGCGCCCGCCAGGAACAGATAGCACCAGCGCCTCGCGTGTCGCGTCCGCCAGAGAGTCCGAACGTTGCGGGCGACTGAGGCCAGGGCCGCCGCCCCGAGTATGAGCATCACCC
>JBOGSL010000303.1:0-1734 GCA_050695395.1 Chloroflexota bacterium
GCCGAAACGCTCTCCATGTACGAGCGGAAGCTCAAGGACAGCTTCGTGCTGAAGGACCTGTACGCCTTGCGCAACGCTCCGAGCTTCTTCCGCAGCCATCGCGAGTTCTTCGGCATCTATCCGCGCATCCTGAACCAGGCTGCTCAGGATTTTTTAACGGTTGATGAGACGCCGAAGCGCGCCAAGCTTCGCCAGATCCTCCGGATGACCCGTCAGAAGCGTCCTCTCTGGCGCATCGGAAAGGACATGGCCGCGGCTCTGAAAGCGTTCCTTTAGGTTCGCGTGCGGCCAGGCCGCCGCGTCCCGGAGCCCTTCTACAGAAAGCGAGCGGTCGACTCGATAGGCCCGACGTCGATCTGCCCGCGACAAGGGGCGAAGGGGTTCGGACCCACGTGGTTGGTATGGCTGTAGGTGACGATCGGCAAGTTGGCGTTCGGGATGGTGATCATCAAGTAGGGCGCGGCCCGGCACGGGCCCGGCCCGGAGGGAACGTCGGAGTACGCGACCTCGAAGTATCCGTCGTGATTCGAGTCGAGGGTGACAAGGCGCCGTTGTCCCATTCCGCTACTGCGCTTCACATGCGTGGGAAGGCTGTAGAAGTAGCGGTTGAGGAGCAGCATGCCGGGATATCCGTACAAGGTGCAGGCCCCGCCCCACAAATTGTGGACGCGGTACAGCAGGTGGACGTGGCCGGCAGCGCCCGGTCCGGTTCGATAGGGGCGGACCATGATCTGGATGTTGTAGCAGCGATGAACCGAGCCGGAGGCGGCCGGCGCAGCTGACGTACTGTGGGCGACCCCCGCGGCGGCGAAGGCAACGCCGAGCAGAACGGCTGTGATGAGAACTCGGAGACTGTTCATGCCCGAGGGCCGTCGCAAGGACCGTGCCTCACGCCTGGTCAACTGACCGCCCGTGACCCGCGACTGCTTCGTCTAGTGGGAAAATGTAGCGCGGTCGGTCGCGAAGCGCCGGCCGCCTTGTCTGTTCGCTAAACAATATATCTTCGCCTGGACGTAGGGCCGTCGCCGCTAGAGCCGGGGCAACTCAGGAGTAATACACTCCGCCAAGTCCCACGAGCACGAGGACCACGCCCATCAGGGCCAGAGTCGCCGGCGTGCCGAACACCGCTGCTATGCCACCTACAACGATCAACGGAGGGATCGCCATGCCCGCGGTGACGGTTTGCTGAAAGCCCAGTACGCGTCCACGAAACTCGCCGGTCGCCCGCTCCTGCACGATGGTTTGCACAGGCGCGTTGATGAACGCCACCTCCAGGCCCATCAAGGCCGTGATCGGGACGATGGTCAACGTGATGCGAACCCCCTGCGGAACGTCGATACCCAGGTTCTGGATGGCCTGCCAGAAGAGGGCGAGAGTGGGGACCGAAGCCAGGCCGATCACACTGATGCCCAGCGCGATGAGAGCGATCAACACGAGTCGCTCCTGACGAAGTCGGGTGCCGAAGTGGCCAAGAACAAAGAGGCCGATACCGAGGCCCAGGCCCGCGGGGGCCAGCAGGAAGAACAGGGCGGTGCCGGTGTTGCCGAGATGCAGCGATGCCAGGAAGTTTGGACCCACCTCGGCAAGAACCAGGAGTAGCGTGGGCGCAAGAGCTATCTGGACCAGCGCGATGGCAAGCGGCGGGTCGTGCACCACGAACTGGAAGGCTTCCATCAGCTCGGCAATCACGCGCCGTCCAATTTCTACGGCTCCCAGCTTGCCCCAGGACACGTG
>JBOGSL010000304.1:0-10459 GCA_050695395.1 Chloroflexota bacterium
GGAAGGTGCTCACCGGCGTAATCGTCTTCACGGCGGCGGCGGTATTGACTCCCATGGGCTCGTCTGCCGCTGTCCCGACGACGGCCCAAAGTTACCAGCAAGTGGTGCCGCTAGTCTTTGATTGGCAGGCCAGTTCTCCGGCCGCTCGTGGGCAGGCGCTCGAAAGAGGAATCGGACCGGACAACACGGTGTCGGGCAACTGCGGCACAAGCTCACTTTACATGTCTAAGGGGAGCAGTTCGGGCCATGTGAACTTCAACCTCAGCGCCGACTCCAGCTGGTGGTGGGGCCCGATCTTGCGCGCCGACTGGAACGTGCACTGGCACAACTCGTACACCAGCGGAAGTGGCGACGAGCCAGGTGGAGAATGGTGGGGCGGTGGTAACCTTTGGACATACACGGAGCGTAACGTGTTCACGAGGCCTGGCTACGTCTCGGCCAACATGAACTACTTGAGGGTTGAGACGGCGACGGGCGGCGTCTGCTATGGAGCAGACCCGGGCGACGGCGGGCTGGTCGGCTGACGAAGAGCAGGAGACAGACGGCGCATGCCGAAACTATCCCGAGGCGAGGATCTGCGCTTGAGCGCTCAGCAGGTACTGGAAGCCCTGGAAGCGTTCAGGCGCGGTGAGCGTCGGAGCTACGTCACAGCAGCAGAGCGGGCGGCGGTTGGCCGCCCGCCTCTGCCTCCGGCGGCAGCTGCCATTGCCGGGCAGTTAATCGGCCTGCGGGGGCCCCGGGACGAGGACGAGAAGGTAGTACGGAACATTGGTGCTTCGCTGGCGCTGGGCGTGCTGACAGAGTCTTTAGAATGGCCCCCCGTTATTGGTAACGAGGTGACCACCCTGCGTAACCTCCAAGAGTACGAATTCGGGCCCGGTACCTTGCACCTCGATCGCTTGGTGCTCGGGGAGCGGGGCTTCCGCATCGACACGACTCTGGAGGTCATCTGGATGCGAAAGGGTGGGAAGTGGAGAACGCGATATGCCGAGTGGGAAGGATTTGCTAGCGTCACTGATGACCTCGGAACGGCCTACGAGTGGACACGGTCGCTAGACCGAGAACATGGGAGCGTGAAGGGAGAGGGACGACGTTCGGTGCAGCGGCAGCCGGAATACTGGATTCCCGCGCCGCCACCGCGAGCTCAGCACCTGTTGTTGACCGTGGAGACCGCCCTCAAAATATCCGAACCAGCCGCCGCACCGCCCTCCGCGTGGCCGACCTGGGAAATGCAGGTCCCATCCCTTACTTGCCGCGTGCAACTCCCGCCGCGTGAGTTCACGCCGTGACAACCGGGGGTCCAGCTATCATGTTGACTGTCCGCGGGGACGAGGAGGCTTGAGTGACCGGCTATCCGATAGGTTTGTTCGTGGTGATCGTCATCGCAGTCGTCATCTCGGCAGTGCTACTGCTGCGCCGGTGACCGACCAGTGCGGTCGCGCCTCAGGCCCTCAGGGGTCTAGCCCGACCGCTTGAGCCTCCCCGTACGCTTGGCGAAGTGCTCGGCGCGCCCGTAGAGCCAGACCCCCAGGGGGACACAGATCGCCCCTATGATGAGCAGCGGAATGAGACTCGCCGCAAGGTCGCTGCCCCCGTGGCCAAGCAGGGCAGAGCGGATGCCGCTCAGGATGTAGGTGGCAGGAGAGAGGTGCGAGAAGGGCTGCATCCACCCGGGTAGCACCGAGATCGGGTAGTAGACGCCGGAGATCAGCAGCAACACCGCTTCGATTACATACGTCATCTGCGCCCCCTTCTCGGTGAAGAGTAGAGGCAGAGTGGCCGCCATGATGCCGATACCGACGAAGCTGATGCTTCCCACCGCTACGATGGCCACTGACGGGAGCAGGCCGGACTGATTGGGCTCGAGGTGGAACATCAGGATCAGCGCGATGAGGACGAACGCGGTCCGTCCGAGGCCGTACACGATCCCGAAGAGCGACGAACCGAGCATGTAGGTGAGGCGCGAGATGGGAGACATCATGGTGTACTCGATCGTCCCCTCCCAACGCTCCCACTGCACGCTTTCGGCGATGGCATTGAAGAGCGACGCCATGTACGACCAGGTGAGCGTGCCGATCGCCAGATAGAGCACCATGGTGCTGGTGTGGATGCTCTGCCCGGTGACAGTGGGCATGCCATTGGCCGTGAGCACGATAGCCAGCGACTGGGCGATGGTGTAGACCAGGAAGGCGATCTCCCATCCCCAGTAACGCTTGGACAGATTGACGTTGCGCTCGACCAGTGCGTACGACGCCTTTACTTCCCGCCATACAGGCGCAGCGGCAGCCATTAGACTCCGTCCTCCTCGTCCTCGCCCTCTTCGAGGCCGTGCCCGGTGACCTCCAGGAATACGTCCTCGAGGGTCGCACGCTCCACACCACGTCGGCGCTCGAGATCGGCCTTGAGCGCCGGAGCCGTTCCCTCGACTATCACCTTGCCGTGATCGATGATGGCCAGCCGGTCGCACAGCGCATCAGCTTCCTCCATGTCGTGGCTCGTAAGAAGCACGGTGGCGTCGTGCTCGTCGCGGAGGGCGCGCACGAACTGCTGAACGTCCTTCTTTGACCGGGGATCCAGGCCGGTGGTCGGCTCGTCCAGCAGCAACAAAACAGGCGAGGTGAGCAGAGCGCGAGCGATCGCCACTTTCTGTTGCATGCCGCGTGACATCTTCTCCACCGGCTGACCCACTCGAGAGCGTGGTATTCCTAGCCCTTCCAGCACGTCATATATGCGGGGCTTCGCCTCGCGTACAGGCACGCTGTAGAGACGAGCGGCGTAGATCAGGTTCTCCATGGCAGACAGCTTTTTGAAGAGCGAAGCCTCAACCGAGACACGATTGAGCATCCGCTTGACCGCCTGTCCCTCAACGTTGACGTCCCTGCCGAAGACCTTAACGTGGCCCTCGTCGGGCAACAGAAGTGTTGCGATCACCCGGATGAGCGTCGACTTGCCCGAACCGTTGGCTCCCAGAATGCCAAAGATCTGGCCTCGTGGCACCGACAGGCAAACGTCATGAACCGCGTTGACCATCTTGGCCGGCTTCTTCGAAGGAAGCGGCACCAGCGAGCCGCTGCCAAAGCTCTTGGAAACATGCGATATCTCCAGAGCTGTGTCAGTCTTGGACCTGAATTGTTGGATGTCTGCTTCGAGTCGAGGGTCGAGAACTGCGGTCATGAGTTCCTCCTAGCGCGACGGTCGGAAGGGAGCAATAAAAAAGCCGCGGACTTGATGGTCCGCGGCTCATGAAATCGAGACGAAATGAGTCAAGTCTGCATGACCGCGGTCCAAAGGTCGAGTGCAACGCCGGCAGGCGCACTGCTCCTAGGGAGCATGGCGCTGCTGCTAGGGATGATGTTCCGCACCGCGACCTCCTGTTGAATGGGCGACCGATCTCATCTTAGCATCGACCCAGAGAAGCGGGGAAAGTCGCGGGCGCGTTCTTGGCCGGCACGCGCTAACTACCCCTGCACTTTCAACGCGGACGGCGCCTCGACGAGCGCCACACGAGCTCCGTCGGACGCGTTACGCAAGCCCCAGGCTACGTCGTAGCGCCCGGGGTGCAGGCGAGAGGGGAGAGTAAAGAATCGCTCGTGCTGCGTAACTCCGGGACGAACTATTGCCACGACGTCATGGACAGGATCGTCGATCTCGCCCCGTGCCCAGTTGAGCACTCGGTCCGATTTCAGCGAAGCGCCCAGTTCGATCCGAGCAGTTCGGCCAGTGCCGTTGTTGATAACATAGCCCACTTCAATCGTCTGGCCGCGGCGCGCGGAAACGCTGCTCACCCAGTAACGCACCAGCTCGACTGTTCCGGTCGTGGGCGAGGGAACCGGGGTAGCCGTAGCTCGCGGAGTTGCGGTCGGTTTAGGAGTCCGAGTAGGTTTCGCGGTAACGGCGAGCCGGCGGGGAGTCGGCACCGGGGCCGGCGTGTTTGTGGCAGGTGGCGTGAGGGTCGATGTGGCCGTAGGAACAGCGCGTGTTGGGCGGGCGGTAGGGCGTGGAGTCGCTGTGAGCGTCGCTTTCGATATCGCGGCCACTTCGGGAGACGGCGCTCCGTCGACCGCGTTCGTTGCCGCATAACGCGCTATCAGCCCTCCGGCGACGATTGTAAAGAATGCCAGGAGAAAGATTGTTCGTCCGTACGTCATAGAAAGCTCCGCTGCAGAGACAAAACATCGTTCACGTATCGAACGGTGTCGGCGTAGAGACCGTGGTGCGCTATCGCTTTTGTCCCCTCGTAGTACGCACCCACCGCCATGTACTCATTGCCTCGGTAATAGCCCAACAGATATGAGAGCCAGTACACCCCGGCGTGAACGTTGTCGTCCACGTTGTACAAATTAACCGGGCGCCGCCAGAGGTTGGCGATCACCTGACCGGTGTACGGTTCGACCTGCATTACTCCTATGGCTCCTGTCCTGCTGACCAGCGTCTGGTTGAAACCACTCTCCATGAAGGCAACGGCCAGGGGAAGCGAGGGCGCCACTCCGTACTCGCCCGCATAGGCCCCAATGAGAGACCGAGCCTGCCAGGGATCATTCGGAGACGCGAGACCTCGCGGGATCATCAGGCGGGTGCCGATGATGATGCGATCGGGATTGAGCAAATGATTCGCGGCCATAAGGTCTATGGGCGAGACGCCGAATCGCTCTCCGATGGCCGATAGGGTGTCCCCCGCCCGGACGACGTAGCTGGAAGGTAAGGAACCCGACGCCGTTGTCGCGACTCTATACGAGCCCCCGCCGGCACACGGCGAGCAGAGACGGAGAAGCTCGCCCGCGAGCGGATACGCGCCGAGCCGTGGATTCAGCGCATGAATTTCCGAGGCCGAAATGTGGTAGCGGAGTGAGATGCCGCTGAGCGTGTCTCCCCATTTCACTCGGTACCACACGTTCCGTGACCTGACCGGAATGAGCAGCTCTTGACCGGCCCGAACTAGGTTGACATTCGTGATGTCGTTGGCCCGAGCAAGCACCCCAACCGAAAGATTGAAGCGCCGAGCCACTGAGGTCAGAGTATCGCCTGGCTTCACCAAATAGTAGTCTGCGTGAGCCTTAGCAGGAATCGCGACCAAGGCAAGCAGACAAACGGCGCGGAGCACTCGCAGTAGCATTAACCCCCCGATTACCTACCCGATCACTCTAATGTGCCGGCTCGTCTCGTTTCAGGGCCTGCGCCGCGATGTCTTCCACCAAACGATTACGTCAATAGGGCGAGTGGGACGACGCAATCATGTCGACTCGGCGTGCCTCCTTACTCGACGCCGTATTTGTCCACGGCTGCCCACAAGAAGCCTCACCAAAGCGTCCACCGACCCGATTTGGATGGGCTAGTATGCTCAAGCCATGGACGCACAGAGCCTTACCCAGAGGCGTATTCGCACGCGGGCGATCGTAGAGGGAGCGTTGCTGGGCGATATCGCTATCGTCTTCTTGCTGATGCGCGTCTATCTCCCAGTACCCGTCGTCCGCACTCTCCTACGAACCGCGGCGGCCGTGCCGCTGGTGATGCTCATGCAGAGGCGAGGGCTCAAAATCACGATTCTGGCGGCTCTGGCTTCTTACATCCTGTTCTCGGCCCTGGTTGGTCCCTTGCTGGCCCTTTCGGCGATTGACGTGGCTGTTTCGGGGATCTTGCTCGGGCTGGGCCGAAAGGCTGGACTCGGCGTGTTTGTCAATACGATCTGGACAGGGCCGGTCTACGCGATGCTTGACCTGGCCCTGCCGACCCTGGCGACCGTTGTCCTGTTTCGCTATCCGATCAAAGACCTCATCGAAAGCGCACGCCACTTCCTCGCCATAATCTTCAACGCCGCCGGCGCCTCACTGCGCTTCCTCCACGTGCCCCAGAGCGTCTTGCACGAGGTCCAATCCTGGAAGGCCCCCGCCGAGGATCACTGGCTACTTGTTTGGCTCGGGATCCTTGTCATC
The DNA here is from genome assembly GCA_050695395.1 of Chloroflexota bacterium. GTDB lineage: Bacteria > Chloroflexota > UBA5177 > UBA5177 > UBA5177 > JBOGSL01. The sequence continues at coordinate 5,931 of JBOGSL010000304.1, forward strand.
TACGGCCTGCTCACCATGTACCTCGTTGCCCTGGTCTCGGAAATGGTACTGCAACAGGTTCCAGAGGACACCCTGGAGCGACAGGAGGCCGCTTGAGCATCGAAGCAACCGGAATCGGCTATCGATATCCGGGAGCGGCTCAGCCTGCGTTGTCTGATGTCTCAGTTGCAGTACGTCCGGGTGAGGTCGTGGGCATCGTCGGGCCGAATGGATCAGGAAAATCGACGCTGGGAAGCATCCTGAAAGGGCTCCTACTGCCGAGTGCCGGAAAGCTTGTTGTGGACAGCTTCGAGCCGGACAGCGCTCATCGCCGGATACGAACGTTAGTCGGGCTACTGTTCCAGAATCCAAACAGCCAGATAGTCAACGCGGTGGTCGAGCATGAGGTCGCCTTTGGCCCGGAAAACATGGGTCTGGCCACCGCCGAGGTACGAGCGCGCGTAGATGAAGCTCTCGCCGCGGTGAGCCTGACAGAGCAGGCGGAAGCCAATTGCCACGAGCTAACTATGGCGGACAAGCAGCGGGTGGCCCTGGCCGCAGTCCTCGCCATGCGCCCCCGGTACCTCATCCTGGACGAGCCCACCACCTGGATCGAGCCTCCTGCCCGCTGGCCCTTGCTGCTTTCCACGGTGCAGCACGCGCGTGAAGGTGGCATGGGCGTACTGTTGATTACCCATCGAATGGAGGAGACGGCGATAGCCGATCGACTGTACGGAATGCGTGGCGGAAGGGTGCACATCGAGGGCAGACCGCGCGAGATCCTGGCCGACGAGGATTCTCGCCGCCTGTTGTCACTGGACATTCCGGATATTGTCGAAGAGGGAGACCGTCTCCGGCAAGCGGGTCTACCCGTGACGCCAGGGGAGCCGGTCCCCATGCTCACTGCCGCCCTAACGCGCCCGCGGCCTGGCCTGGCCCTGGACGACCACCCACCTCCCATCAGCGAGGGTTCATCTACCGAGACCGGGGCGTAACCGTGCCTCTTCTGGAACGCACTGGAAAGCTCGCCTTGAGCGTCGATCCGGGCGAAATCGTATCGGTGGTTGGGTCGCCCGGGACCGGGAAAACACGCCTCGGCCTCGAGCTGGCGTTTCTAGGAAGGCCGGAGGAGGGTGAAGTTCTCTTCCGCGGAGAGCACGGCCACCGCCTCTCGTCTCGTCCCAAAGAAATCGCCTTGCTCGTTCAGAACGCGGAAGAGCAGCTCTTCGCCCGTACTCTTTTCGACGATATTGCCTTCGGCCCGCGCCACCTCGATGTGGACGAAGAAGAGATCGAGGTGCGAGTGCTGGAAGCGATCCGAGCAGTCGGACTAAGCGAGGCGATTCGAGACCGCTCCCCGTTTGCCCTGTCAGGGGGAGAGCGTCGCCGAGTAGCGTTGGCAGGACTGCTCGCGATGCGCCCTGAAGTGCTGATCCTGGACGAGCCCACCGCCAACCTGGATGCGGCCACTCGGCAGCAGTTCCTCACCATGCTTCGGCCCATCACCGACCGAACCGCGGTTGTCTGGCTCACCAATAAGTTGCGCGACGCCGTTCTGGCGGACCGCATGTATCTTCTCCGCGACGGCCGCGCTCTGGCCGTGGGACGCGGCGACGCGCTTCGTGACTGGAAAGCTCTTGGCGAGGCCGGCGTCGAGCTTCCAGGGTTGTACGAGTTAGCCTTCAGTCTCGCCCAAGAAGGATTTCAACTTCCCGCTACCGGCTCGGACGAAGAGCTCCGCTCGGCGATAGTCGATCAGTGGAGAGCGCGAAATGCTGGGTAGCGCGCCGCGCTTGCTCACGTATCAGGTCGGCGATTCAGCGCTGCATCGGCTTGATCCGCGCGCGAAGCTCATGGCGACGGCAGGAGTCGTGGCCGCCGTTCTGCTCGCCGGGGGCCCTGCTTCGTTTGTCATCGCCTACGGGCTCGGGGCGATCGCCGGCACACTGGCCGGGCGAGCGGTCGGACAGCTCTGGCGAACACTGCGACCGCTCTTAATCCTTATATTCCTTTTCGGGCTGCTGATCACGGTAGTCACCCCGGGCCAGCCTCTCGCCCATATCCTCATTCTCGTGCCGACATTGCAAGGCGTGGAGCTCGGCATTCGCCTGGGCCTTCAGGCGCTGTTGATCGTCTACACCACGTCGCTTCTGACCCTTACGACTCCGCCCCTTGCGCTGGCCGACGCGCTCGAGTCGCTTACGGGCTTCCTACAGCGTGTTCGCTTTCCAGTCCGAGACATCATAGCCATGGTGGGAATCGGACTTACGTTTGTGCCGCTTTTGATTGAAGAAGTGCAGAAGGTGATCGCCGCCCAGAGAGCAAGGGGCGCAACTCTGGGGGTGGAGACACTTCTCGACGAGCACAGTATGGGGGCTCTGATGATTCCGCTCCTGCTGGCCAACCTTCGCCGCGGGGAAGAGTTGGCGGCATCCATGGAGGCGAGGCTGTACGCCACCGGCCCGCGGACCTCTCTTTACGAACGTCACTATCACCGGCGCGATCTCTTCGCGGGGCTGGCGGTTGCGGTGGCCCTCGCGGCGATCATATACCTCAGCTTTTTCCGAGGCGTGGCGACCTCAACGGTTCCGGCGCCCAACTCGATCAAGGAGCGATCGGTGGCCGTGCCCGCGATTTTTCGTCCCATAAAGACGGTGTTCTTGATTGTTATGGAGAACCACAACTGGTCCTCCATCCGCAGCAATCCGTCGGCGCGGTACTTGAACCATCGCATGCTCCCGCATGCTTCGTTTGCTACGCGCTACTACAACCCGCCGGGATTGCATCCCAGCCTTCCAAATTATCTCTGGCTCGAAGCTGGAACGAATTGCTTTCACAGCACTGGGTGTATCCGTGACGATCTGCCGCCGAGCTTTCATTCCACTGCGACGGACGCACACCTCACCTCGCTGCTAAGCCGAGCCCACGTTTCCTGGCGCGCGTACGAGGAGGGTGCGACGACGGGGTCATGCCCAACAAGCGATCTCGGTCTGTACGCTCCGAAGCACGACGCGTTCGTTTACTTCCACGATGTTACGCACCGGCAGCGCTACTGCTTGAGTCATGTTCGACCATATTCCAGCTTCTCGTCCGACCTCGTCAACGGCACAATAGGTCGGTACAACTTCATCACGCCCAATTTGTGTGACGACATGCACAACCGGTGCTCCCCGCTCGAAGATCCTGTCCGGCAAGGTGATGTCTGGCTGTCGCACATCGTGCCGCAAATCCTTCATTCGAAGGAGTATCGAAAGGGAGGGGCTCTGTTCGTGACATGGGACGAAGGTGAAGGGGGCGACGGACCAATCGGAATGATCGTTATGTCGCCTTACGCTCGCGGCCATGGCTATCACGATTCCGTCCACTACACACACAGCTCGACGTTGCGCACCCTTCAAGAGATCTTCGGAGTTCGGCCGTTTCTCGGCGCCGCCCGTCACAGTAACGATCTTCGCGCTCTATTCAAGTAGCCTAACGGCTCTTCGTTACGCTCGGCGCCTCGCCTCTTGCCGGCGGCGCTGCTGCTCCTCCCGCGCTATGGGCTCTGTCGTTCGATATTCGTCCAGAAATTGCTCCCGGAAGTCGGCGAACGTTCCCGCTGCGATAGCGTCGCGCATATCGGCTACCAGCCTCATCGTCCAGGTGAGGTTGTGTAACGTGGCCAGACGGTACCCGAGCATCTCGCGCACGTGAAAGAGATGGTGCAGATAGGCTCTGCTAAACTGCCGGCAGGCCGGGCAATCGCACATGGTGTCGATCGGGTTTGGGTCATCTCGATGCGGGGCATTGGTGATATTGATCCGGCCGCCGCGGGTAAAGACCGAGCCGTTGCGTCCCAATCGAGTCTGCAGCACGCAGTCGAACATATCGATTCCGTTCTCAACGGCTTGAAAGAGGTCTTCCGGCGCGCCCACGCCCATAAGGTAACGGGGCCTGTCCGCCGGTAAGCACTTCGCCGAGACGGCAAGCATCCGGTAGAACACGTCCTTCGGCTCGCCAACCGAGAGCCCGCCGATGGCGTAGCCGGGAAAGTCCAGCGCGACGGTGCGCCTCGCGCTCTCTTCTCGCAGGTGGCCGTACATTCCACCCTGCACAATACCGAATTGCACCTGATCGGCCCGCCGGTGAGAATCACGGGCTCGCTCAGCCCATCGCACGGTCCGCTCAAACGACCTGCGAGCGTCCATCTCACAAACTGGATACGGGGTGCACTCGTCCAAGACCATGGCTATGTCTGATCCCAGCTCCTCCTGGACGCGCGTCACTTCTTCTGGAGTGAAGAGGTGCAAAGAGCCGTCGACGTGGGATCGAAACGTCACACCGTCTTCATCGAGACTGCAAAGGTGGCCGAGGCTGAAAACCTGGAATCCGCCGCTGTCCGTGAGGAGAGAGCGGTCCCACGACATGAAGCGATGCAGTCCGCCCAGTTGCTGGATGAGGCGGCTGCCGGGACGGAGATGCAAATGGTACGTGTTGCCAAGAATCACCTCGGCCCCGAGAGCGCGCAACTCGTCCGGACTAATCGTCTTCACGGTGGCCTGCGTGCCGAC
>JBOGSL010000305.1:0-4302 GCA_050695395.1 Chloroflexota bacterium
CAGGTGGCCGATCCGGTAGCTGCGACCGGGTCGATACGGAAGTGCCGACGTGGGAACGGCCGTTGAGACCGACCCGCTGGTAAGCTGCCCGCTGGTAAGCTGGGCAACAAGGCAGTAACTCGTACCGATCGTTATCGTCCCCGTCACGGTTGTTCCGGCGGCGATTGGGATGGTAAGACCCGCGATGGTAATCGAACCGGCTGTCCCGGTTGCAGCGGCTGTGTACGCGCTGACTGCCCCACAGACGTTGAGGGTTGTCAACGTCGCCGTGGTGGTGCTCACCTGGGCTCCAAGGATCTGGCCCGATGAGTTTATTGCAGTAGTCAGACACACATTGGCCGCGGTTGACAGCAGGTTATCTCCGGCCACAAACGCACCGGCGACGATGGTGTAGGTCACCCCACCGACGGTGATCGTTCCATTGGTGCTGCTGGTGGCGGCGGTGTATGGGCCGGGCGCGCCACAGATGGTGATGGTGGCGACGCTAACGCCGGGCAAGGTGCTCGTGGTGCCCGGAGTAGTGGTGCCCGTTCCCGTTTGTCGCGTCAGCGACGCCGGTGCCTGCGCTCCGGCCAGATGTGGCCGAACAAACAGGGGCACCATCGCAAGTTCGAGCAGCAGGGCAATCACGACAAAAAGAGATCGGCGGCGCCAGAAAACTGATTTCATGCACAACCTCCGTCCTGGATTCCGCACGATAGAGTGCGGCACAGCGCGCTCTTCGTACCCTCCTCTCTTCCGACGGCACTGCGCGCGCCAGGGCAGGCCGTATTAGGTTTCCTCGGTCCAGAGCAAGGACCGGGCCACAAATTCCATTGTTACAGAGTGTGGTGGGAATTTCAGCCAGAGCGCCTAGGTTTCTTACCCAGAGATGTCAGGCACGCTCAGCTACGCTTGGAGTTTCCCGAGCAGCACCTTAGGACCGGTGGGAGCGGGGCTGCCGGGCGCTGGCTCAATGGTCACGGCGGCAATCGAATAACCTGCGGATGCTCGATTGGCGGGCACAGAGGTAAGTCCGCGTCCGCGGTACCGAAAGACGGCCGCGCTGTACGGTTTGTTGTTCTTTATCAGCCACAGTTGGTAGACCTTACCCGCCGGGACGGCGGCCAGGCCGTCAACCAATAGGTAGGCATGCTTGCCGGCCGGCTGAACCAGCGAGGCTTTCGCGGACCCATTCACCGGACCAATAGGGACAACTGCCGCCTGGTGGCGCACAGCCCGAAGCACGGCTTGCTGATAACCGGTGACCGCCACCCCTGGTCGGGAAGTCTGAAGGTTGTAGTTCCAGACTCCCAGGGCAATGATGGCAGCGGCGGCGGCGGCGAGCAGAGCGTAGACAGGCGAGAACGCACGTCTTTCTCTGCGCTTGAGAACTCTCGCGGCGGCACCAATACGAAGCCCCAATTCGGCTGGAGGCTCTACCTCGTCAACGGCAAGCGCCAGTGTTTCGGCCACTTCGGCGAGGGTGGCCACCTCCGCTTGGCAAGTGGTGCAGCCGCGAAGGTGTCTCTCGAACTCAAGGCGCTCTTCCGGCTCGAGCGCGTCCAGCACGTATGCAGCCACCCGGTCTTCGTGACCGTTCACGGGTGACTTCTCGCTGTCAAGACTAGATGCCTTCATCGATGGCCAGCCCTTTCCGTTCGAGGGCTGCCCGCAGTCGATGTAGTCCAATTCGCATTCGCCCCTTCACAGTGCCGAGTGGAGCCCCGGTTAACTCCGCGATCTGAACGTGAGTATAGCCTTTGAAGTAGGCAAGCTCGATCGCCTCGCGTTGCTCGGCCGGAAGTTGCCCGAGCGCCCGGCGTACAGCTTCCGCGGTCAACGTCTCGGACACCTCGCGCCAGACATCGGTGCCGTCGGAAATGTTCAGACTTTCGTCTAGGACGACAGGATCAGGCCTCGTCTGGCGGCCTCGCAGCTTGTCTACGGCCCGGTGATGCACGATGCTGAGCACCCAGGATCGGCCGGCGCCGCGACCCACACGGTAGGTGGCGGACGATCTCCACACGCTGAGGAACGACTCCTGCACGACCTCCTCGGCATCGTGAGGATTTCCCAGCAGCCGAAGGGCCAGAGAGTAGGCAATCACCCGGTGACGGTCGTAGAACTCTTCCAGAGCATACACGTCTTGATCCTGAATGGCCGCGATCAACTCTTCGTTGCTTGGCAAGTCGCTCGTCATGTCGGCGGCCTTTTCACCAGCCTTTACGCATTCGTGGTCACCTTGGATCAAACCGGGGCCATTCAAGTATTCCACAGCTACCCAATGATCCGGCGGAAGATGCCGGACGTAGAAAAAATCAGACGAGAAAGGAGACGAGATGTTTTTTTCACACATGCCAGAGTTGATCGCCGTGCTCGTGATCGGGCTCCTGTTCTTTGGCCCCAAGCGGCTGCCGGAGATCGGGTCGTCGCTGGGCAAGGGCATCAATGAGCTCAAGCACGGGTTGAGCGAGGTCCATTCGCAGGGCGAGGCCGCTGCTCTCCCCGAAGCCGATAAGCGCGGAGCTGAATGAGGAGGTGGAAGGGACAACCCCCAACGGTGTCGCCGCGCGAGACGACATCCCGAGCAGTAAGGAAGTCGCAAAAGCGAACCTGAGAAGGAGAGTTACGTGAGCGAAGACGAGAAGACACGCTTCGACGAAGCGATGACGAAGTACTTGCACGCGCGGGTGAGCAGGGCGCAGCTCCTCGCCGGCGCGGGCGCCGCGGCAGCGGCCGGGCTGGCTCTGCCGTCGCTGGCAAATGCCCAGGCTACAAGCCCGGAGTCGGTGCAGGATATCATCAATATCGCAGACACGGCCGAGCATCTTGCCATTACCCTGCTCACCGCAGCGGTAGGCGCAGCATCGGCGATCGGGTTGAGCGGGCTGATTCTGATAGTGGTACAGGCCGCGCTCACCGAGGAGGTCTACCATTCGAAGTTCCTGGAGTCGGCGGGGGCGAAGACTCTAACCGACACGTTTACCGTCCCCGATCCAAAGATCCTGACCGACTTCACGACCTTCTTCAACACCGTGCAGGCGCTCGAAACAGCATTCGTGGCGGCCTATATGGCGGGCGTTCGGGAGTTCACCGGCTTGAATCAGCCGTCGCTGGCCAAGTACGCGTACGAAATCGGTGCCGCCGAGGCAGAGCATCGCACCCTGGCGCGGGCGGCACTGGCATTGGGCAACGGAACAGTGGCCGGCAACAGCGCCGACGATCCTCCCAACAACCTGGCCTTCGAGCAGAATCTGTTCAACACCGTGGCCGATGCCGCTGCCGCTCTTCAAAGCGATGGCTTCATTGGCGGGTCGGGCGCAACTGCTACCTTCCCCGGCTTTAGTGCGGCCTTGACCGCCGCCGGCAGCGTCGCCGCTCAGGTCATGAACACGGTGCCAACCAATGCGACCACCCCGACCGCCGCCTACGCGGTGCGTGAGGGTGGCAATCCCCGGCTGATCGGCCGTCGCTAGCCAGAGTTCCTAGCCGAAACAAGGAGAATCACGTGAGCGAAGACGGAAGCACGAAATTTGAGAACAGCATGCGGCGGTACCTGACGGCCCGGGTGAGCCGGGCCAAGATGATTGCCACGGTTGGAGCAGGCGTTGCCGCGGTTGCCGTGCCATCGCTGGCCGGCGCCCAAACGACCAGTACCCCCGAGTCCACTCAGGACATCATCAACATCGCCGATACCGCCGAGCATCTGGCGATTACCCTCCTCAACGCCGCGGTGGGAGCCAAGGGCGCGCTTGGGCTAAGCGGCCTGACCCTCGACGTAGTCGAGGCGGCTCTGGCCGAGGAGGTTTATCACTCGATGTTCCTCGAATCCGCCGGGGCGAAAACCTTAACGGACACCTTTACGGTGCCGAATCCGGCCATCCTGACTGACTACTCCACCTTCTTCACCACGGTCGAGGGCCTCGAGACGGCGTTCGTGGCGGCTTACATGCGCGCCACCGAGGAGTTCTCGGCGGGGGGCAACCAGTCGCTGGCGCAGTACGCGTACCAGATAGGCTCGGTCGAGGCGGAGCATCGAACTCTGGCGCGAGCAGCGCTGGCGCTCGGGAACGGCACCGTTCCCGGCAACAGCGCCGACGTGCCTCCCAACAACCTGGCTTTCGAGTCGGACCTGTTTGGAACCGTGGCCGATGCCGCCAAGGCCCTCGAAGCGGATGGTTTCATCGGCGGTTCAGGCACCCAGGTCATGTTCCCCGGTTTTGCCACTGCCCTGGCCACGGCCGACGGCCCCGGGAGCATGGTAACCAACACCAAGCCGACCTCATAGTCCGGTGGGCTGAGGTAAGACGGTCCCGCTAC
>JBOGSL010000306.1:0-6807 GCA_050695395.1 Chloroflexota bacterium
GGCGTGGACAGAGCGGTAGTGAGAAGGTAGATCGACGGTACCCACGCGTAGAGTGAGAAGCCGCCGAGGTTCCCAACGATGCTCGGGATCGCCGTGCTGACTATGGTCCCGTCGAGGGCGACCAGGAACATCGACAGCATCAGGCCGGCGACAATCAAGCGGATCGCGGGGTGGGCGGTGGACGGAGCCGGAATGGTAGTCGAGCGCATCCCCCCAGTGTACGGAAGTAACCGGTCCCCTCAGCCTCTAGCTGTGGCGCGCGGGCTCGGCCGGTTGGTGCCGATTGTCATACTGGCGGAAAGCGGGTAGCAGCAGCGAGAGAATAACAACGCTCGCAACAGAGAGGATCCCTCCGGACACAACCGCGACCCGTACACTGAAGAGCGTGCCGACCGCTCCTGCCTCCAGGTCGCCGAGCGCCGGGCCGGTTGAATAGCTGATCATCTCGATGCCGGCCAATCTGCCTCGAAGTGCGTCCGGGACAGTTTGGTTCCATATGGTGGTCCGGAACAAGCCGCTGATCATGTCTGCCCCTCCCGCGAACGCCAGGAAAATCAGCGCCAACCATAGCCTGCCGCTGAGGCCGAAAGCGATGATAGCGACCCCCCAGGCGAGCGCGGCGATCACCACCGCCCGCCCCTGCCGGTGAACGTGGCTCGTCCAGCCACTGGTAAGAGTGGCGAGAAACGAACCTACAGATGGCGCTGCGTACAGGGCGCCAAGTACGGCGGGTCCGCCATACGTGCTTGCTAGAGCCGGAAACAACGCCATGGGCATCCCGAAGAACATGGCGGCCATATCCACGAGATACGTACCGATCAACTGAGGGTTGGACCGTGCATAGCGCAGGCCTTCCAGCACGCGCCGGATGCTCGGCGGTCCAGCTCCGGCTGGGGGCGGAACGGCGCGCATGCGCTGCAACATAAGCAGCGATACGGCGAACGTGGCCACGTCGATGCCGTAGGTGGCCGGGAGGCCCGCGACGCCGATAAGTACGCCGCCGAGCGCTGGGCCCGCGATCTGGCCCCCGTTACTCTGGAGCGAGTTAAGGGCAATGGCAGGTGTAAGATCGGCCCGATCGACGAGGCGAGGTAAAAGCGCGTCGAGCGAAGGACGCTGGATAGCATCGACACCGGCGCTCGCGGCGGCGACGAGGTAGAGCAGCCAGAGCTGCGGTTGAGGCAGCAAAGCGTTCGCTACCAGGACGGCGGACGAGACGGCCAGGGTTAGCTCAGTAACCTGGACCAGGCGCCGGCGATCGTGAAAGTCTGCCAAGGCGCCGCCGAGGAAAGCGAGGGAGAGAATGGGAATGATCTCGGCCAGACCGATGAGGCCAACCGCAAGGGAGGATCGAGTGAGCTGGTAAGCCTGGAACGCCAGCGCCACGTAGCGGATCTGGCTTCCAAACAACGACACAGCTTGCCCGGCAAACAGCAGCCGGAAGTCGCGATACTGCCGGAGAGGTTCCGTGTCGATGGTTGCGACGCGCAGAAAGCGCCGAAGTGCTTCCACTCATCCAGCCCCTCGACCATCATACGGGGCTGCTACACAAGGAGCGGGGCCGGCCAGGTTCCCTGCGTCAGGAAAGTCCTCGTCTGGCCGGCCCCGCAGTTAGGGAGGAAGGAAGCATCCTCAATGTACCGGCTGGACATTGGACCATCATGAGAAGGCTGCTCAGGCTGCTTGATCAGCCAGTAAGTGCTCCGCTTGTCGACCGAAGAGCTCCTCTTTCCGCCGGCCGAAGCCCCGCAGCCGGCGAATCCTACCCTGCGCGGCGGCGTCGGCCAGGTCATGGAGGGACCTGACATGAAGCTCATTCACCAGCCGCATGGCCGTCTTTGGACCGATGCCATGGAGCGCGAGGAGCGAGACGAGCGGCTCACCGAGCTCGTCGAGAAGCGAGGCGTAGACGCCCATGCGACCGGTATTGACGAGTTCCTTCAGCCTGCCACGAATGCTCTTGCCCACTCCCGGCAGGGGTAAGTCCTCATCTTGCACTACGTATTCGGACAATTGTCGGGAAAGGAGCATGACGGCCAGAGCGGCTCTGCGATATGCTGTCACTCGAAACATATTGTCTTGCGTCATCTCCAGAATCGAAGCGATATGAAAGAGAATCCTGGCAATTTCGTCGTTGGTGACGAACGGCGTGCTGGGGTCGAAGGACATGTAGCTACCCGTCTAGCGGCAGAAACGCAGCCGTACTCATGCCACGTCGCCTACTACAATTATACCTAATTAGGACGTGCGTGCGTTATTCGACGACGACTCCGGCCCGACGTCGTACTCGCCGAAGCGCTCCTTCACGGCGCCCGTCAACTGCTGAATCTGCAGATCTGCCCGGTTGAGCATGGCCTCGCTTTGCGCCGCGAGCTCTGTTCCCGTTTTGTAGAGGGAAAGGGCCTCGTCAAGAGGTATGTCTGGGCGCTGCAGCCGTTCGACAATAGCCTCGAGTTGGGCGATGGACTGCTCAAACGTGAGGTCGTTCATTTCTTGCGGACTCGAACTGAAAAACTTCCGTCAGATACTCGTGCCGTTAGAGGGTCTCCCACAATAGCCTGCTCCACTCGGCTGACGACGCGACCCTGCTCGTCTGTAAGCACGGCGTACCCGCGGCCAAGAGTCGACAATGGATTGTAGGCTTCGAGCCGTGAGCGCAATGCGAGCAGCCTGTTTTGGTCCTCACGAATGCGCAGAGCGACCAACCGCCGGGACGCACCAACAAGCTCGTCATTGCGCTGGCGGTTGAGCTTCAATCTGGTCTGCGGCGCCGCCCGCACCAGAGCCCGGTTGGCCGCCTCGAATCGATCGCGTCGGGTCCGAAGAACATCTCGCATCGCCTGCAGCGCCTGCCCGTGCAGAAGGATCGTGCGTTGTACCAGCGAACGCACGTCCGGAACTGAAGCCGCCGCCGCAAGAGAAGGTGTGGCCGCTCGAACATCCGCCACGAAATCGACCAGGGTGTGGTCCATCTCGTGGCCCACTCCGGTCACCACCGGGATGCGCGAAGCGAAGACTGAGCGCACCAGTCTCTCCTCGTTGAATGCTGCTAGCTCCTCCGGCGCGCCGCCTCCTCGCACGAGCAAAATCACGTCCGCCCGGGTGAGGCGGTTGGCCATCTCAATAGCCATAGCCATCTCGTCAGCAGCGGAATCGCCCTGCACGGTCACCGGCACTTCGATCACTCGTACGAAAGGGTACTGGTCGCCGAGCCGCCTCAGGACGTCGTGATAAGCCTGGCTCCCGGGAGAAGTGACAAGCGCAATAGCAGAAGGATACTCCGGCAGCGCACGCTTGCGCTCGGTGGCAAATAGTCCCTCCGCCTGGAGTCTCGTTCGCAGCTGCTCCAGTTGCCGGGCGGCCGCGCCCGCTCCGAAGGCCCTGATCCGCTGAACATAGATCTGGAAAGCTCCGCGCGGCTCATAGATGGTGAGATGCCCGTGGACTTCGGCTTCTATGCCGGCCCGCAGCTCTCCGGCTTCTTCCGGCTGCCGCGCCACTTCCCGTCGAAACAAGACGCAACTGACCTTACTGGAGTCGTCTTTCAGATCGAAGTACACGTGGCCGGCCGGCGACCGGGTGAGATTGGCAACTTCGCCACGCACTGACATCGCCGAAAGCAACTCATCGCGCTCGATCAGATAGCGCACATAGTGGGTGAGCTGACTAACCCTGAAGACTTTCTGGTCAGGCGCTCGAAGGGTCTCCACTATCTTCGTGTTAGCTCGGGATTACCTGGAAGAGAACCTGGCCATATTCAACGGGTTGGCCATCGGTGGCCAGGGCCGAGGCAATCACGCCCTCACAACCCGCTTGCACGTCAGTAAGAACCTGGAGAGCCTCTATGATTCCCACCACCGTGTCCGGCTTCACCTGCGATCCTTCGCTGACAAGTGGCGGATCTCCAGCCTTTCCGGCCCGGTAGAAGGTACCGACCAGGGCCGAAGTGATGTCGGAGGGTTCCGGCTCAGCCGGGGCCTCGGCTGTTGGTACATGCGCCATACGAGCCGGCACGGCGTGCGATCGATGCAACCGCACTTGAACGTCGCCTTCCTGCCAGACCAATTCCCTAACATCACTGGTATGCAGCACTTCGAGGATTCCGGCGAGGTCCCGGGTGACGTCCCGCATATCGCGGCTACTCACGACGGCTGGGCTCGCTCTATGTACTCGCTGCTCCGTGTATCCACTCTAATTCGTTCGCCCTCTTCGATGAACAGCGGCACTTGCACCACCAGCCCTGTTTCCAACGTCGCCGGCTTCGTCCCCGCGTTTGCTGTGTCTCCTCGAAGGCCGGGATCCGTCTGTGTCACCAGCAGATCGACGTTGGGAGGCAGATCGGCGCCGATTGCTTCGTCATTGTAGGTGAGCAAACTCAGAGGTTGGTTTTCCTTAAGGTAATTCACCGCTTCGCCCAGCTGTTGCGCCGTCATGGGCAACTGCTCGTACGTTTCGCTATCCATGAAATAGTAGGTGCCATCCTCGCGATACAGGAACGTCACGTCGCGCTTGTCGAGAATCGCCCTCCGGAATTTCTCCCCTGCCTGAAAGGTTCGCTCTACGGTCGTCCCCGTCCGAACGTTGCGAAGCTTCATGCGCACCTGCGCGCTTCCACGACCCATTTTGATGTGATGATATTCGAGCAACGTCCAGAGCTCCCCCTCCAGGTCAACGGTGACGCCCCGTTTGAGATCGCCGGTCGAGATCATTAGCTGTGTCCTACGGCTTCAGATACTTTTGTTGGTTGGCGAGCTGCTCGGCATAGGTACGCGCGAATGCGTGATGACCGTTGCCCTTGGCCACAAAGAAAAGATACTGCGTCTGGTCGGGGTGAACAACCGCCCGGATGCTGGCGATACCCGGGTTGGCGATCGGGCCGGGAGGCAGGCCTTTGTGGAGGTACGTATTGTAAGCGCCGGGCGTCTGATATTGTGCCACGGTGAGCATGGGCCACCACTTTGTGCTCGTCCCTAACACGTACTGTACCGTGGGATCGGCCTGCAGCTTCATTCCGACGTGCAGTCGATTGAGGTAGACGCTGGCGATCTTGGCGCGCTCGGAAGGTACTTCCGCCTCACGCTCAACAATCGAGGCGAGAATGAGCGCCTGATAGACAGACAGACCTTGTCGCCTCGCCGCAGCCCGGAGGGACGGCGAGAATTTCTCGCCGAGAGTCTGGACCATGATCTCGGCGACCGTCTTTCCGCTGGCGTGTGGCTGGATGTAATAGGTGTCCGGAAACAGATAGCCTTCAAGCGACGCTCGCGCAGGCTTCCCCGCGAGGATTGGAAGGCGAAAAGAGGGGCGGTGAGCCTCGCGGAGGAACTGCTTTCCGCTGATGCCGCGGTGATCGAGAATTGTTGCGATCTGCTCCATTCGCAGGCCCTCCGGAACCGTCACCGCGATCGTTATGGCGCGATACTTCTGGAGCGCACTAACCATTTGATCGATGCTCATATTGCGGTGAAGCGTGTAGTCCCCCGCCTTGAGGTTTCCGCCCAGGCCGTGCAACTTTGCATCGACCCGAAAGAGCAGGCCGCTGCTTATGACACCCTTGCTCTGCAGTCGAGCAGCGATAGTATCGATAGTGTCGCCGCTGCTGACCCTCAGGGCTACTGCTCCGTTTGTCCCACCTTCCGGACGATTCAAAAACCAGTAAAAGCCGGCGCCTGCGAGCACAATGAGAAGGAGGCCGATTCCGAAAACCGCGAAGAGCAGCCGGCTCCAGCCGGCAGACCGATAGCTGGGACGGACATAGCCGGGCTCGCTGAGCAGTGGCCGAGCGCGGCGCACTGCGCGCCTGTCGCGCACTACCGGGCCCCCAGGCGAAGGTGGTCCAGATAGGACTCCAGAATGACCGCGGCGGCCTCGGCATCGACGCTCTTGCGCAAGTCTCGGCTTCGGCGTCCGCCAACTTCCAGAAGCCTACGAGTTGCCTCCGCCGTGCTGAGACGCTCGTCCCAGAATAAGACCGGAGCAGAATGTTCTAGACGGCCGGCGAATGCCCGTGTCTTCGCTGCCTGCTCTCCCTCTGTTCCGTCCATATTCTTGGGGAGTCCCACCACTATTTTGCTAGCCTCGTTCTCCTCCGCCAGGCGGGTGATGTACTGGACATCCTGTTCCGGCGTTCGACGCCGGTACGTCTCGATGGGTGTAGCCAATGAGCCGGTAAAATCACTGACAGCGATGCCGATTCGCCTGTCTCCAACATCGAGCCCGAGCATCCGTCGCTCATTCTGCACAAGGTTATCCGCCCCCACCTTAATCTTCTACCTGAGCCTTGATGGCATTCACCGCGGTGGCCAGCACGGCATCCACTTGATCGACGTCTCTACCACCGCCCTGCGCGAATTCGGCAGTTCCGCCCGCGCCCCCCTGTGCCACTTTGGCTGCTTTTCGGAGAATGACATTCGCCTTCAGATCCGCGTCGGCGTTGGAAGTAAGCGCCATCGTGAATACCGGCTTACCATCGATGATGCCGGCGAGAACAACCGCGCCCCGACCTAGGCGAGATCGAACGGCGTCCGTCACCGCTTGCAAATAGTCGACGCTGTCGGCCCGAACTTGGGTCGCCACTACTGTCATGCCGTCGACTGAGAAACCCTCACTCAAGAGCTGCTCCGCTTCTCTCTGCGCGAGCTGCCCTCGTAGGACTTCAATCCTCTTCTCTCTATCACGAAGCTCCTCGGTCAGCTGTTTGGTGCGCGCTACCAGACGCTCCGGAACAGTATCGAGCGCGCGTGACGCCTCCTCAACCCCTTCTCTCATCTCGTTGAGGTACGTGTAGGCCGCCGCGCCGGCCAGTGC
>JBOGSL010000307.1:0-4167 GCA_050695395.1 Chloroflexota bacterium
GCAAGGGCTGTGCCACAGACAGTGCCCGATGTCCGGGAGAGTGCTCGGTGTCCGGGGAAATTGCGCCGGAGGTTGCGAAGCGCTGACGGCCGGCCCGTAGCTTACAACGAGCAGGCTGCCAGATTGACACGATACATCTCATTGAGCGTGCTGTCCGCCACGAGCACGGTGTGCTTGCCCAACACAGCCAGGCCCTGCGGGTCGCGATAGCCCGTGGCTAGCCTGCGGACTCGCGGCTTAATCTCCCAGAGGGAACCGTCGCCGAGGGCGGTAGCCAGCAAGCTCGCTCCCACCACGGCGAGATCATCCGGAGTCGACACGGTGGCCAGGCGGCGAAGGTGGCCGCGGCGCAGAAACCAGACCGCATCGGCTGTTTCGTCCGCAATTGCGATCCCTCCGCGATAGCTGATCGCATCCACCGGCCTGCCAAGTCCCGACGCGAGGAGCTTAGTTCGGCCCGAAATGAACAGCAGGAGGCGCCCATTGGGACTGTCTGGGATATAGATGCCGCCGCCGGGGGCGGGGTGGATGCCGTCGACCCCGAGCCGTCCGTAGGGATTACTGAAGTTCAGGACGACTCGCCTTCGATGCGTTCGCCGGGAAATCTCGAGGAGCCGGTTGCGGCCCTGCTCGACCACGACGATCGATTTTTCGCGAACGATCAAACCCTCCGGCGCCCGAAGATGTCGAGCGATGACGCGCAGCTTGCCGCCGCGAACCTGGCCGATCGCCCCGGTGTGCTCATCGCTGAAGAAGACAGCGGCATTGCGCACGGCCAGATCGTCGGGCGCGCCGAGGCCCCGGGTGAACAAACGGCTGCTCGCACAACCGCCTGCATTGCTAGCCGCCGCGTGTGGTGCCAACGCCGACAGCATGCCAAGAGCGAGCAGGAATCGCACTAGAAATTGCCGGAAGCCGGAAACTCCCCGAGGGTGACCTGATACGTCTTGCGATTGCCGTTCGATGTCACGACCGTCAGGGTCACTTTGTCGCCCGGCGCGTGCGCGGCCAAATCGTCGTTCAGGTCGCCTTCGCCAGTGATCGATTTCCCATCGAATTTGACTATCACGTCACCTTGCTTCAGTCCGGCCTTCGCGGCAGCATGATTGTCGATCACCTGGGCGACCAGCACGCCATGGTTGACCGGAAGGCGGTACTGGCTCGCGAGAGCGGGCGTAACCGGAACGACCCCAACCCCCAGCGCCGCACGGCCGGTGTGCTCCACTTTCCCCGTCTTGATGATCTGCTCGGCGATCGAGGCGACCGTGTTGGATGGAATGGCAAAGCCGATCCCGCTGGCCGGAGCGTTGAACTCGGGATCGACGGCGGTCAGCGTAGGAATGCCGACGACCTGCCCGGCGAGGTCAAACAGCGCGCCACCACTGTTTCCCGGATTGATGGGTGCGCTCGTCTCGATCGCGTTTCGAATCTCGGCTGAGCTACCCTGGCTTTCCAGCACGGTTCGGTTCAGGGCGCTCACGATGCCCTCGGTGACGACGTGCGTATACGCCAGGGGATTGCCCATCGCCAGCACTGTCTGCCCTACTATCAGCGCCGATGAGTTTCCTAGCGTGGCAACCGGAAGCTTTGACGAGGGATGCACACGGATCACGGCCAGATCGTCACTGGCATCAATGCCGGCGATAGTCGCCGGGAGCTTCGTACCGTTCGCCAGCGTCACCCGGATCGTTGAGGCCCCGGCTACCACGTGATGATTGGTAACGGTGTAGCCGTTTGACGTCAGAATTACACCCGAGCCCAGTCCTTTGTTCGTCGTCACTTCCACCACTGACGGGCCGATTCGGTTGATGGACGACTCTACCAGCGAGTCAATCTTCGGGGTTGGTGCAGGCGTATCCGAGACACGCAGGGGACTGCCGGGAGACGCGTTCGCCAGCGACGACAAACTCGCCTGCGCCGGCGCGGTTCCGCTTGCTGGCGCAGCAGCACCGCTGCAACCGGAAAGCACGAGCGCCAGGAGAGCGGCGAGGGCCAGGCCGGAGACCGGCCATCTCACGGTCAGCTCCGAAGAGCGTGATTGCGAGCGCGTTTATCGGCCACACTCTGGCAGGATACGCAGAGCGTGGCAAACGGTTGTGCCTGGAGTCTCTTCGCCGGGATCTCCTGGTGGCAGTCGGCGCAAATCCCATAGGTGCCGGTTCCGATCGTATCCAGCGCGTCATCGATTTCCGCCAGCCGGCCGTCCAGCATGGATTTGATCGCGTGCTCGCGCTCGTAACTGGACGGCGGTATGCCATCCGTCTCCAGCTCAACATCAAGCGCGTCTCGTGTAACCACATCCATGCGCGCCAACACGGCTGCCCGCTCTCGCAGAAGCATATCTCGGGTGGATTCTTGAAGTGTCATGTTGCACACCTTTCTGGCTCAAAAAGTCTCGGCCCCTTGTGCAAGCGCCGTGCCAGGGCGACGTACAAGCATGGTATCCGATTTAAGGACAGGCGCCAAATCGAGACGTGGTGGCGCTCGCACGGCGGCACATACGGCAGCTGATTGCAACGCGGTCGGTCAGCGAGGAGGCGGCGGAACGAGCTCACCGGGCAGTAGATTCTGCCGGCGGGCGAGCGCATAGAACAGCACGACGCCCAGGCCTGCCCAGATAATGCCTCCAAGGTCGAGAAGGTGCACTCCCGTAGAAGGGTGCGCGATCGTACCGGGTAGGGCGCTTAGCTGATACATCTCGACGGTGACCGCATCGGTGACATTTGCGCCGAGGCCGACAAATAGGGCGCGCACCAGCAAGAGCGCCGTCTCAAGTCCGATGACAAGCAGGAGGAGGGAGTACAGCGCGGACGACACCTTGAAGCTCGGTTCGGGACCCTGCGGGTACTGCCAGCGCGGGTGGTGCTGGTCGGCCCAGGCGCGAGGGACGGCTCCATGGAACATCGCGCCCAGCACGTCACGGGTTGCTGGATGGATCGCCGCGAGGTAGAAGTGGCCAAGGAAGACCACCAGGGCAAGATACGCCAGATACGTGTGGATGGTGTTGGCCTGGGAGACGATGTCGAACGGGAAGCGCCGATTTTGCCAGAGAATCAGCCCGGTCACTCCGAATGCCAACGTGGCGTACGCCGTGAATATGGCGTTCGCTTTCTGACCGGCATTGAACCTGCCGGCGGGTGGTGAATCGGGCCTGGGATCAACCGAGGGATGCGCCATCCAGCGAACATCGTCCTCGTCCCAGCGATCTACCTGATGTACATCCTGGCCCAGCATGCGCCGGTTGCCCGCCAGTGCCACAATCGACGGACCGAACACGAAGAAAAACGCCGTGGCCAGATGGATCTCGCGCAAGACGGCGCGGTGACCAATAAGCGCTTCGAACTGATTGACGCCGATGAACAAACCGGTCGCCAACAAGATGAGGAAGGTGACGGCCTGCGTCCAGTGCACCACTCGCTCGGTGCGCGTAAAACGCACCACTCGGGCTGGCGCGCGCAGATCGTTTTGCTCGGCTACCGTGTCCATCATAATGGCCGAACCGCGGAGAAACGCCTGTTAAGCGCCGTTACTCCGCCCGATGTAAGCATCCACGTCGTAGCCGTTGTTCTCCCAGTATCCCGGGATCACACGGTCGACGACCTGGATGCGGTTGACCCACTTGGCGAACTTGTAGCCGTACATGCCGGGGACCGCGAGGCGGAGCGGCAATCCCTGTTCCGTCGAGAGCGCCTTACCGTTGAGGCCGTACGCCAGAAGAACATCCGATTTCTTGGCCTGCTCGAAGGTAAGGCTTTCGCTGTACGCATTGTCCATGCAGAGAAACTGCAGCGCCCTGGCCTCGGGACGAGGGTGAGAGGCCTGGATGATATCCCAGAGGCGGACACCCGTCCAGCGGGGCTTCGGCACAATCCAGCCGGTCACGCACTGGTAGTACCGCGTTTCCGACACGCTGGGCATCGCTAGAAGATCGGCATAACTGTACTGACGTTCCTGATCAACCAGACCGGCTACGTGCAGCCGGTAGGTCGACTTGTTGAACGTGGGGAAGCCATTGATGGTGTAGATGGTGAAGCCGTCGACGTTCTGACCGCCGCCCAGGGCCGAGAGATTGACACTGGGAAGCTTCTTTCCGAGGAACAGGCCGCCGGCCGTCACTGCAGACAGCGCGAGGAAACCGGCCCGACCAACCCTCCAGACGTGCTGTGT
>JBOGSL010000308.1:0-6853 GCA_050695395.1 Chloroflexota bacterium
GAGCGCCATCAAACCGGGGTAGCGCTCAGAGGCGCTGATGATGAGGGCCGGACCCTCGGAGCCGCGGCAATAGGTACGGAAGTACTCGGGGGCATCACCGGCCATGAACCCGCCGGGCCGGGGGAAATCAGGCTCAAACCACGCGGCCGGTACCAACGCATCGTGGTACAACGCGCCGACCTCCTCCTGTGTAAGGTCGCTTTGCAGGAGCACCTGAACGTGCTGGCCGGAGGCGAGACTGCCGCGCACCCGCACGCCGTTCGGAACCGGAATCTCGACCGGAAGATCCGCCGGTAACGCTCCCACCAGGAGGTCAGGCCGCGCCGCCCCCGGCTCGCCCGGAACGGGCCGGGTTAGAAACAGCAGGGCTAGCTCGCGCCACTCGCGATCAGCGTCTGTCTTGGCCATCAGGCACTCCTTTCTCGCCATCGCGGTACGCCGTGCTCAACGAACCGCCGGGCGATTTCCGCCATGTGCTCTCACGCAGCGACGATGTCGGGCTCGAACTGCGATGATGTGCGGCCAGCCTCGTTATCCATCGGCGGCGGGCTAACTGGCCTTGACCTGAGATGAGCCGCAACTTGGCCCAGGACCAGGCACCCGGTCAGCACCGCTTCTTCCGGTTACGCGTGATCCCTCCTCAATTCGCCAAGGCGTACGTCTACCGTCGCGTCTCCATTTCGACCTGCCCCGCTTGCGGCGGGGTCGATGCTTCCGGCGTTCCGCCCGTTTCGCTCAGCACGCTCTCGGCTGCCTTGCTGAGCAGCGCCGGATCGCGCACCGCCATGCCGGCGCCAAACGCCGTGGCCATCCACGCCATGGCTCGCACCGGGCCGGGTAGGCGGATGCCCAGCAGCCCGTCGACCGAGAAGCGGCCCGGACCGACCAGTGCTATCGCCAGGGCGGAGGCCAGGTTGGTGAGAGGCAGTTCCGCCCCTCCGGAGCTCGTCCACACCGGCAATTTCCAATGCACCTTGCGAGTCGCGACATACATCACGGCGGCCACGTTGAGCGAGCCGATGGGATTGAGGAACCCGAGAAACATAAGGGAACCGCCGCTGAACTCTCCCAGCGCCGCGATCTTCGCCCACAACTCGGGCGGCTGCATGCCGAGGTTCTCCATCATCCCCTGGGTGCCCGCCGGCCCCGGCCCCCCAAACCAGCCAAACAGCTTCTGTGAGCCGTGCGCAGCCACCAGGCCGCCCACCGCCAATCGCACAAACAACCGTGCCAAATCGCGCATTCGATGCTCCTTGCAATCGTGTTGGATGCACCCGGGAGCAAATGTTGGACCAACGTCTCCCGCCGGAACGGAAATTCTTCTCTGTCGGCTACCCGGAAACACGCCCGCAACCTTCCACGTGCATTTTCTGGAAAACCGTCCTATGATGTGGAGGTAAGCCGGATGGAGGGAGCCATGGCGGAACCTCTTGACCATGCGGCGCCCCACGGAAACTTTCGCACCGAAACCGCGGAGTTTTCCGTCGCCCTCTCTGGGGGCGAAGGCGTTGATCTAGGCAACATGCTCACCACCTTGAGTGGTGTGATTGGTGTGCGCCTGGGTACTTCAGGGCAGAGCGTGCAGGTGAACTACGATCCGGCATTCACCGATCGCGACGTCCTCGCCGCCGCAATCGTCGGCAGCGGTTATCCCATTGCTGGCTCGGATTCCGAGTCAAAGACTGCATCATCCACACACCAAGGAGGTAGAGGAGGATGATCCAAGCCTTATCCGCGCTTGCCCCGATTGGGGCTGTTTTGCCGACCTCGGCCTACCCGCCACTGGCCATCGGGTTCTTCGGCCTGGGAACCGGCTACTTCATCTGGGGCGGCCAGTCGATGTTCAATTTTCCCCCGGCCAGCAAGGAGGTAGACCAGTCCATCGGCGCCTGGGGAATATGGATGCCGGGCTTCATGCAGTTCCTCGCCGGTACCTACATCTTTGTGGGAATCACGGTGCTGAACGTCTTTGCCACGGGTAGCAGCAAGACTCCCCTCTACATGGCGGGACTGGCGTTCACCGCATACGGCGTCCACTGGTTCTCCATGGGCTGGCGGCGCTACATCGGAGCCGGCGTTTTGCCCGATGCCTGGATGGCCATCACCTTCGCGGTGATCTCGATTTTGGGCATCGTGGTCTTCTTCGGCGCGAGCGACACGCCGGTAGCAATCGTGTTCATCCTGCTGACCTTGATCTACCTGAGCGAGGCGGCGTTCCGCTTCTTCAACCTGCCCATGGGCGGTAAGCTCGTGGCGCTCTGGCAGCTGCTCAACGGCATCTGGCTGATGTACCTCACCTTTGCCGCGACGCTCAACGCGTCGCTCGGCTACCACTGGTGGATCTAGCAGCATCGTGATCGAAGCACCCACTCCCTCCGTCAGCCGGCTCACCGAGGTGATCGGCTGGCGCGGGGGGGCGGTGCGCACCCGGCCGGACCTGCTGGCTCGGGAAGAGCCGCTCGAGGTCCGGCTGGCCGGGTGTAGCGTGGCCGTCACCATGCGCACTCCCGGCGACGACTTCGACCTGGCCGCGGGCTTCCTCTTCACCGAGGGGATCATCCGCAGCCAGGCCGATATCGCGTCGCTGGCCTACTGTCCAGCGGACGACGGCACCCAGGACGAGAATATCGTCAACGTCAACTGTTCCGATCCGACGCTGGTTCAGCCCGAGCGATGGCGGCGGAATTTCTTCGCCACCTCCAGCTGCGGCGTCTGCGGCAAGGCCAGCATCGACGCCATTCGGCAAGATGCCGCCCCGCTCTCGCCGGGCCCGTCGTTCCATCCCGACACCCTGACCCGGCTGGACGCGGAGCTTCGCCGGGCTCAGGCAGTCTTCGAGCAAACCGGCGGCCTGCACGCGGCCGGCCTGTTTGACGCGGACGGCGGGCTTCTCCTGCTGCGGGAAGACGTAGGTCGGCACAACGCGGTTGACAAGGTGATCGGCGCCTCGCTGCGAGCCGGCGACCTGCCGCTGCGGGATCGGATATTGCTGGTGAGCGGCCGCAGCTCTTTCGAGATCGTGCAAAAGGCGCTGATGGCCGGCATTCCGTTGGTAGCGGCCGTCTCGGCGCCCTCCAGTCTGGCCGTGGACCTGGCTCGGGAGGCGGGGATGACGCTTATCGGGTTCCTGCGAGGAAACCGTTTCAACGTATACACGGGGAAGGAACGAATTTTGACCGGGGGCGAACTATGAACGAACGGAAGGGAATCCTCAACACCTTGCGGACCCATATCGGGGTGGTGCCGGAGCGCCCGATCAGCAAGCAAACGCGCGAGATTCACTCCCGGCTGGAAGGCGCGGACGTCGACGTCAGCGTCTGTCCGTACTGCGCGGTGGGCTGCTCGCAGCTGGTCTATCACAAAGACGGCACCGTGCTCGATATCGAGGGCAACTACGAAAGTTTTATCAACGGCGGCACCCTCTGCCCCAAGGGCGCGGCCACCTACGGGCTGGTGGTGAACCCCCGTCGTCTCACCACCGTGAAGCATCGCATGCCGGGCAGCGACCACTGGGATGAGGTACCGCTCGATTGGGCGATGGAACGCATCGCGGAGCTGACCAAGAAGACTCGCGATGAGACCTTCGTCGAGAAAACGCCCGATGGCCGGACGGTGAACCGCACCACCGGGATCGCTCACCTGGGGGGAGCCACGCTGGACAACGAAGAGAACTATCTGCTCAAGAAGCTCTTCGCCGGCGGCCTGGGTATGGTCTACGTTGAAAATCAGGCCCGCATATGACACAGCTCCACGGTGCCCGGTCTGGGCGCGAGACTTGGTCGAGGCGGCGCTAGTACAGCCGAGAACGATCTAGCCAACAGCGACTGTGTCGTCATCATGGGCTCGAATATGGCGGAGAACCATCCGGTATGCTTCCGCTTCGTGATGAAGGCCCGCGAGCGCGGCGCGAAGGTTATCCACATCGACCCCCGCTTCACCCGCACCTCGGCTCTCGCCGATCAGTACGTGCGCATTCGGCCGGGCTCGGATATCGCTTTTCTTGGTGGGCTGGTCAACTACGTCATCCAGAACGAGACCTACTTCAAGGAGTATGTCAGCGCCTACACCAACGCCTCGACGCTGATCGATCCGGCCTTCCAGGACACCGAAGATCTGGACGGGCTGTTCTCCGGCTACATTCCGGACGAGCATCGCTACGACAACAAGACCTGGCAGTACCAGGGCCAGCCCAACCGCCCCTCACCCGGCATGCACAAGCAGTTCTCCAGCATGGCCTACTCGCAGCGGCTGGGCGATCTCGAGGGCACCTGGCCCCCGCCGCGAGACCCGACGCTGCAGGATCCAAACTGCGTGTTTCAGATCGTGAAACGCCACTTTGCTCGCTACACGCCGGAGGTGGTGGAAGATCTGTCCGGCGTCCCGAAGGACCAGTTCCTGGCCGTCGCGAAGGCCATCTCCGAAAACTCGGGCCGCGAGCGAACGACGGCCTGGGCGTACGCCGTGGGCTGGACGCAGCACACCACCGGTCCTCAGGTGATCGGCTGCTGTGCCTTGCTGCAGCTTCTGATGGGCAACATCGGCCGGCCCGGTGGCGGCATCATGGCCCTCCGCGGCCACGCCAGCATCCAGGGCTCGACGGATATTCCCACCCTGTACGACATCCTGCCCGGGTACCTGGCCATGCCCAACACGTTCGACAAGCACGAAACCCTGCAGGATTACCTCGAGGCCGAAACCCCAAGGACCGGCTACTGGAACAACCTGCCCAAGTACATGGTCTCGCTGCTGAAGTCGTACTACGGCGACAAAGCCACCGCCGAGAACGACTACTGCTACGATCTGATCCCCAAGATCAGTGGCGACTACTCCGTCTTCCCCATGTTTCTGGCGGCAAAAGCCGGCTTGCTCAAAGGCATGTTCATCATGGGACAGAATCCGGCCGTGGGAGGCATGGACACTGGCCTGATGCGCGAGGCGCTGGGCAACCTGGACTGGCTGGTGGTGCGCGATCTTTTCGAGATCGAGTCAGCCAGCTTCTGGTATGAGTCGCCCGAGGTGAAGAGCGGCAAGATCAAGACGTCCGATATCAAGACCGAGATCTTCCTGATGCCGTCGGGGATCGTCAGCGAGAAGGACGGAAGCTTTACCAACACCCAACGGCTGCTTCAGTGGCACGATCGCGCCGTGCCGCCGCCCGGCGACGCCACCACCGAGCCCTGGTTCTGCTACCACCTGGGCCGCCGCCTGCTTGACCTCTATCAGGGCGAAGACAGCCCCCAGGCGCGCCAGCTCCAAACCCTCGAGTGGAACTACCCGGTCGAGGGTCCGCGCGACGAGCCGGTGGTGGAGGCGGTGCTCAAGGAGATCAACGGCTACACCATGCCCGATCGCAAGCTGATATCCGGCTATGCTGCCTGCAAGGACGACGGCTCGACCGCCTGCGGCTGCTGGATCTACAGCGGCGTCTACCCGGAGGAAGGCAAGAATCTCGCACGCAGTCGCGTCAGCGACGAGAAGTACTCGCTCGGCTGGGGCTTTGCCTGGCCCTCCAACCGCCGCATTCTCTATAACCGGGCCTCCGCCGATCCCGAAGGCAAGCCATGGTCGGAACGCAAGAAGCTGGTCTGGTG
Source organism: Chloroflexota bacterium (assembly GCA_050695395.1). GTDB lineage: Bacteria > Chloroflexota > UBA5177 > UBA5177 > UBA5177 > JBOGSL01. The sequence goes on from JBOGSL010000308.1 coordinate 5,592, forward strand.
GGACGCGGAGGCGAAGCGCTGGACGGGCTACGATACGCCCGACTTCATCCTGGACAAAGCCCCCGACACGCCTCCCACGCCGGGCGGGACCGGCATGGACGCCTTCTCCGGCGCCGATCCCTTCATCATGACCGGTGACGGTCGCGGCTGGCTGTTCACCCCGGCGGGATTGCGCGACGGTCCGTTGCCCACTCACTACGAGCCGCTCGACTCCCCCATGGACAATCCCCTCTACAAACAGCAGACCAACCCGGTGGTCAAGTACTGGCCCCGCAAGGACAACCGCCTGGCGGGTGCCCGTAACCCGGACTATCCCTATGCCGTAACCACCTATCGCCTCACGGAGATGCACACCGCCGGTGGCATGAGCCGCTGGGTGCCCTGGCTGGCCGAGCTACAGCCCACCTTCTTCGCCGAGATCAGCCCGTCCCTGGCAGCGGCACACGGAGTGGACAACGGCGAGTGGATCGTGATCAGCACGCCGCGGGGTGAGGTAGAGGCTCGCGCCCTGGTGACCGACCGGATGCAGCCCATGCGACGAAAGGGCAAACGCATCGAGACGGTGGGGCTGCCCTACCACTGGGGCTACTCCGGGATCGTCAAAGGCGATGCCGCCAACGATCTCGTCTCCCTGGTCGGCGATCCCAACGTAAGCATCGAGGAAGCAAAAGCGTTCACCTGTAACGTGCGCAAGGGCCGGATTAGTCGTGAGTTGTGAGTTGTGAGTATTGAGTCGTGAGCTGTGAGTTATGAGTCGTGAGTTATGAGTGATAGCGCCCAACTTGCTGTTGCGGAGGTAAAAATGCAGGACTTCAGACAGTTACAGGTCTGGCAAAAGTCCCATGCACTCACGCTTGCCATCTATGCCGCAACCGGCGGGTTCCCGAGGGACGAGCTGTACGGGCTCACGAGCCAGATGCGGAGGTCGGCCGGCTCAATTCCAACGAATCTAGCCGAGGGCTGCGGGCGAGGCGGGGTTACCGAACTCGCGCGGTTCGCGCAAATCGCCCGCGGCTCTGCCAGCGAGCTGGAGTACCAACTGCTCCTCGCATGTGATCTCAAGCTGCTGACAACCGCCGATTACGACGAGTTCAGTGATCGCCTCGCCGAAATCCAGAAGATGCTGGCGTCGTTCCACCAAGCTGTCATCCAACGCGGAGCCTAACTCATGACTCAAAACTCAACACTCACGACTCAAAACTCACAACTCACAACTCCCAAAGGCTTCTTCACCGATACCTCCGTCTGCATCGGGTGTAAGG
>JBOGSL010000309.1:0-15686 GCA_050695395.1 Chloroflexota bacterium
CGACCTTGACGCGATGTTCCGAACGGTGCGCAAGGGCCGACGAAAGGCGCTCATTCCCTACCTCACGGCCGGGCATCCCTCGCCTGAGGAGGTCGTGCCGCTGGCGGTGGCCGTGCTCGAAGCGGGCGCCGACGCGCTTGAGTTCGGCATACCCTTCTCCGATCCCCTGCTGGACGGCCCTGCCACGCGGGCGTCGCAGCAACAGGCGCTGGAGGCCGGCATCACGCCGCGTGACTGCCTGCGGTTTGCCGGCGAGATTCACGAAACCCGGCCCGAGCCGCTCGTCTTGATGGGCGCTTACAACCCCGTCCTGAGCTACGGCCTCGAGGCCTTCGCTCGGGATGCCGCCGCAGTCGGCGTCTCCGGCCTGGACGTCACTGATGTGCCACTGGAGGAGCAGGCCGAGCTGGCAGCGGTAGCGGCCCGTTCCAATCTCCACCTCATCCAGCTTCTGGCGCCGACGTCGACCGACGGCCGGATTGCCCGGGCAAGCAAGGTAGCAAGTGGTTTCATCTATTGCATAAGTGTGGCAGGCGTTACTGGAACGCGCGTGAGCATCGTGGACACCGCCCGTCCACTGGTGGAGCGAGTGCGCCGGGCGACCGATGTGCCCGTCGCCGTCGGCTTTGGGATCTCCGGCCCGAAGCAGGCTCGCGAAGTGGCGACGTTCGCCGACGGTGTCATCGTCGGAAGCGCACTCATCAATTTGATCGAGGAGACCCCGCGAGCGGAACGGGAAGAGGCGGTACGGGAATTCGTGGGTAGCTTACGGCGAGCGCTCGACACCGTCTCCGGTGAATCGCCGGGCTGAGACGCCCTTCTCTGTCACATCAAGTAATCCTGGAAGTAACGCTGCAAGGTCGTCCGGGCGAGCGTCTACCCTTTTCGATCTGACATCGGGGCGACTTCTAAAAGAGCTGAGGTTGCATTGCAGCCGGAGCGGCGCGCACCACAATTCGCTCCTGCTCCCGGTAGCCATGCCTCCTCTTGAGGTTTTCCGCACGGGCGCGGACGTCTCGCGAGTAAGCGTCATCAGCATAGTTGCCACGATAAAGGCGGCGATATCGCTCGCGGAGGTGAGGGAAGTGTCGCTCGATGAACGGCAGGTAGTAGTCGCCGATGCCTGCGCCCAGTCGCAGCACTCCCAGCTGGACAAAGTCGGCATTGTGGTCGCGGGCGGCGGCGATGACCGTCTCCAGATGATCGTCACTATCGGTCAGGCCGGGGAGGATAGGACTGAGGAACACACCGGCGCGAATTCCGCGCCCGTTCAATGTTCGAATGGCCGCCAGGCGCTTGCGAGGCTTGGAGGTGGTGGGCTCGAGCTTGCGCCAGAGGATCTCATCGAGCGTCGTGATGGTGAAGTTGACGGTCACCGAGGCGTGAAGATTGAGGTCGGCGAGGATGTCGAGGTCCTGCAGGACCATCGGCGATTTGGTAGTGATCGAGATGGGATTGTGGAAGTCGCGGAATGCCTCGAGAATGCCACGGGTGATCCGGTAGCGGGACTCGGCCTGCTGGTAGGGGTCGGTGGCAGTGCCGAGAACGACTCCTTCACCTCGCCAGCTCTGCTTCCCCAGCTCGTGTCGCACGACCTCGGGAGCGTTGATCTTGGCGAAGATTACTTCTTGAAACTCCTCGGCACCGTTCAGTCCTAGGTATTCGTGGGTAGGACGGGCGTAGCAATAAACACAAGCGTGGCGGCAGCCCCGGTAGGGGTTCAGACTCCAGATAAACGGCATGCCCTTCACCCGGTTAAGCGCTGTCTTGCACTGGATTTCGCGAACCGAGAACTTGGCCATGCATGAAACCTTCCAGCACACAATGTAGAAGTTCCAGCACAGGTGTGCTAGTCACCCAGATCGCACTCACCCTAAATGCTTCGCTACCTCGATATCGCTCGGGAGGGGCTCGTAGCCGAGGGATCGGTTTATCGCCAGCATCGGCGCATTGGTGCCCGCATTTGCCGCTTGGATCCAGTCGATGCCATTCTCCGCTGCCCACTGAATGGTGTGAACCTTCAACGCCCGAGCGATGCCCCGGCAGCGAAAGGGTCTCGTGACGGCGGTGTACCCATTCCCTGCCATGCCTTTCCCCGCGACGATCAGACGGGACATTCCAACCGGCTCATCGGCGCGAAGTGCCACCCACGTCCACCGCGTCGAACGCCCCGGACCTTCGATGTGCGACCACCACTCATCGAAGGACGCAGGCTCGCTGTTCTCCCAACCCGGCATGTCTCGCGAGGTCTCTTCGGACATTCTGTAGAGTCGTTGCAAGAGTTCGTCGTAAGCAGGGCGCACGGCGGTCTCACTCTCTCTGGCAAGGTTGGCGATGCGGATGCCATCCTGCGCCACTCGGCGCTGGAGCTTGTCGCAGCCCGTGAGATTGGCGCGGCGTACGGTCAAGCGAGAGAGCCGATTCAGGTGACCGGTCGGCTCGAAGCCCCGCTGTTTGGCGAACTTAAGCGAAGGCGGGTGGTCCTCGCGGACCTTTGAATAGAGGATGGTCGACGCGTTCTGTTCCGCTCCGGATTCTGCCAGTCTGTAGAGCTGGGCGCCTATCCCACGACCCTGGGCACGGGGCGAGACCTCGAGATGCAGTTGGTACGCTCCCTTCGCGCGGTTGAGCGGATCCTTCACCAAATCGAAGCTTCCTAGCAGCATCTCACCCTGCATCGCCACGCGCCGGAGCGGCACGGTCAGCTCCTGCATCCAAATGCCGTACTGCTCCGCCGAGAAGGAAAGCCGGTCAGCATTGATCAGGTTGAAGGTCTCGATGATCGCTTCGGCATCTTCGGGAGCAGTCGGCCTGATCAGCATGAGTTGTGAGCCATGAGTCGTGAGTCTTGAGCGCGCATGCGCCTCAATTATGCGACGGCCGGGCCACATTCACAATCGTCCCCCGTGCCGCACAATCCACTGCCCGCGTCGGTTCATGCTAGGGTATGGCGATCATGTACAGCGAGCTTCCGGCCGACATGCGGGATCAGCATCCCTACCACATGTACAACGAGATCAAGGCTCAGCCGCAAGCGGTGGCCCGATCTCTGGCGCTGTCGTCGCATCTGACGGAGGAGGCCCGCGATGCCCTGGCACGAGCCCGTCGCGTCTACCTCACGGGTTGCGGCACATCCTTCCATGCTGCGCGAGCCGGGGCAGAGATGATACGCACATTCACGGATGGCGCACTCGAGGTACAGGCTATTCAGGCCTACGAGTTCGTCACCTATCTTCCGGAGCTCAAGCCTGAGGATGCGGTGGTGGCCCTCACTCATAGCGGCGTCACCAAGATGACGCTTCGTGCTATCGCGCGGGCCAACGAGAGCCGGGCTTCCTCGATCGTGATTACCGGCTTCGCGGACAGCGCAGCTGGTAAGGCCGGCACGATCACGATCCCCTCCGGCTACAACGACGAACTATCCTGGGCGCACACGGTCAGCTATACGTCTGCACTTGCCACGCTGGCGGCGGTGGGCAACAGCCTGGCCACGACGCGCCGGCGGCTCGACCTGTCCCCGTTGCCGGAAGTGATGGCCGAAGCCCTCCAGCTCGAGGAGATGGCACATCGTCTCGCGGCGGGGGCGCTCGTTACGGAGCGTTTCCAGGAGCCTCCGTGGATCCTGATCGTGGGCGGAGGGCCAAACGAGGCAACCGCCCACGAGGGAGTGCTCAAGCTGCTGGAAACGAGCTACGTGCGAGCCGGCGCATTCGAGCTTGAGCAGGTGCTTCACGGCCCACTGGCGGCGGCGGATGAAGGCACGATGGCGATCTTGCTCTGTCCGGCGGGCCGGTCAACGGAGCGCGCCGCGCAGCTTGTGCAGGCGCTGCTGCGACTGGAGATTACACCGGTGGTGATCTGCGGCGGTGATAATCAGGCGAGCTTCGAGGACGCGCACCGGCTGATCTTGCCCGACCTGCCTGAGGTGCTGAGCCCGATCCCTTACGTTGTGCCGCTGCAGTTCTTCGCCTATTTCTTGTCGGTGGGAAAGGGCTACAACCCCGACTTGATCCACAGGGACGAGGAGCGCTACCGAGAGGCCGCCCGCGCGGTCTGAAGCTTCGCGCCCGGGAATCACGGATGCTCGAGCTGCCCGCGCTCCTCCCTATCCAGCGGCCCGCCGACCTGTTGGACTAGATAGCCGGTGGAGGTGGCGAGCATCCGGGCCACGGACAGGGGAAGGCGATATCGTAGCCCAGCCAGCGGAGGTGAATCTGGATCTCATGAAGGTCGACCTAAATCGCCACTTCGTCGGGCACCTGAATATTCTCCATGTTCCCTCCTCCCAGAACTCTGTGCCTGGTCGTGTAGGCCGTGAGGTGCAAGGTACATGCCCGAAGGCGGTGCGCGACGAAGCGGCTTTAGGGAATCAATCAGGCCTGCCGGTTGGATGAAGGTCCTTGCTCGTCGCTCTCCAGCATCGATCGAATCTGAGCGTAACCGTTCATGGCCGTCGCCAGGGCGCCGGCGTGACCGCCGATCTGGGCGAGGACGCCGATGTGATAGGGCTCCTGGACCAGCGAGTCCGCCAGACCTTGAAGCGCCTTCAGGTCGCCCATGTCCACTGATGCAGCCGGCCCGGCAAGCAACGCCTTGCGGAACGCTTGCTGAACCGCGACTTCGGCTTCCAGACCTTCTACCCTGGCGGCCACGGCTGCGCGATTCTCCTCGAGCCCCTGAATCTGCTGCAGGAGGTCCCGTACCAGACTCACTACCTCTTGGGACCGCGTCAGTACGTCGTTCGCCGTCGCACTGGGGCTGGATGTCGACAGGAAGGCTGCCGCAGCAGCGGGCGTCTCGTCGTGATTCATGGTCACCTCGCTCGCAACCTGGACATCGCCATCTCGTGTCCACGGATGCTCCACAGTCGGATATTCTTCCATCATGTCTTTCACTCCTTGATCTGAATCCTCTGAAATTGGATGTACTGGCTCGATGGGCGGCTCTGGTGGCGGAGCAGCCAATTGCGAAGGGGTCGAAGGTGGGACTTGCGGGGGCGCCGGCTCGATGGCCGGTTGACTGGGGCAGCTTGGCACCTCACCAGCGGCCGGTGCGGGCCCGTGTTCGGCCGCGCCGGCGCCGCTTCGCGAGCGCCGAGGAAGTAAGCTGATCTCCATCTGGACAGCGCGCTCGGCCAGGTGGTCGAGGGGTGTGAGGAGAACTGAAGAAGTCACCAGGTAGCGCAGGTACGGAAGACGCGGCCGCTCACCTGTCGAAAAGGCGAGGGCGTTCACGGTGCGCATGGGTCCGGTGTTGAGGAGGTAGAGTCCGGCGAGAACGATGATGAGGTACAACCACTCACGCGAGGCGGCGTTCCCTTTCCATGCCAGATAGGCGATCAGGGGAAATACCTGCGCGGCTAGCCAGACGTAGGTGGGCTGCCATGTTGTTCGATCGAACAATCTGACGGACTGGGACGCGTTGAGGCGCGCACGCCGAAACTCTGCGCTGATCTGAGAGAAGGAGGCGGAAGACCAGAGCCGATACTCGACGAGCTGGTTATGCCACCAGCCGGCAAGATTAGATGGAGCCGCCTCGAGCGCAAGCAAGCCGTTGTCCAGCGCGATCCTGGGCCTGTTCGGCATGCGCAGCGCAGCGTCGCTCCTCCAGTACGTGTTCGGACCCCGCCAGCAGCCCCACGATGGATCCGGAAGGGGCGGCTGGCTTGCCCACCCCACGGCGACAATTCTGCTGAACCAGGAAGCCCCTGGGCTGGAGGCGCGCTGGCCGCGAACGGCGTCGTTCCCGGCGAACAACCAGCGCGCGGCTCGAGAGAAGCCGGTAACCGGCGTAACCTGACCGGAGACGAAGAAACCGATGACCTGGCCGTGCGCCGACTTCAAGCCTTGCTCGATCTTGGTCTCAATGGGTAAGCCGGGCAGAACGGGAAGGAGCCGAACGCGGCGATCGGCAGCAAGAGAAGCGATTTTGCCCGCCAGCGTTGTGGTTCCGTAGACGACCACGACATCCTGCACCTCTCGTTGTGCAAGCAAGCTCCGGATCGTCGCGCTCAGGCCGTCTTCGTCCGCCGGTAGCTCCGCAAGGACGATGGCCGATGCCGTAAATGGCTGATTCGGCGATCCGGGCACGCGGTGCCGGGAACTGCCGAGCATGCCCTCGAGCGCCAGGAACAGTGCATTGGCAAGCAAGACGGCCGCGGTGATGGCGAAGACAGGCGTGACAAGATCGATGTGGACCGACGGCGAATAGTAGTACGCGGCAAAAGGAACGCCCAGCCCGAGAACAACGCTGAGTAGCAGGGCGACGCTTGCCCCGAACCAGCCCACCTTCTTCGATCGAATCAGCGCCGGTGGCGCGAATCCCGTCACCGGACGCATGGCCATAGTCGCGATCATCTCACCTTGCTCGTTCGAGTTCCGACGTTTGAGACGCATCAGCAGTCTAAGGCCTCATTGCCCGATCGTCTATGGGGCGAAAGAAGGATATGTGGTTGACCATGATCATGGGTCGCGATAGGGTGTTGAGTATGAGGACAATCCGTGCGGCGATGGCCCTGGGGTTCCTCGCAATGGTCACGACGGGCACATCCTGGGCCGCGACCGGGAAGCCGAATCTTGCTATCACCTCGCTATCGACGCGTCGAGCGGCGGTAACAGTAACCGTTAGGGTACACCATTTCACCCTATCTCCGCCGGTTTTACGCAATCCACCGGTGCTGCCGCCGGACCACGGCCACATAACGTACGTTCTCGATCACCACTTCAATCCGGCCGCGGACTCGTCCGATAGGCTGCGACATACCTTCCGGAACCTCGGTCCGGGGCGACACAGCGTTACCGTGTACCTGGCCACGAGCCAGTGGGCGCTGTATCCGGGCACAAGACGAATATCGAGATTCGTCGTGATCCGCAAGGCGCGGCATCTGCACTCGGGTCCAGTCAGCGGAGGCGGAGACGGGCCGGTCGGAACACCTGACTTTCTGGTGTTTGGCTTCCTTGTGATTCTGATGGGTTTGGGAAGCCTGGCCTTGCAAGTGTCACTCGCCCGCGTTCGAGTCGAGTGAAGTTACCGATACGCCTGGCCTACGCTGCCGGCGACGTGACTTCGATGGACCTGGGGGCGAATCGCCCGACCGCCGAGGTGCCATTCGTGGACGATAGCGTGGAGAACCTCCTGCGCCACCAGGGCGGAACCGGCGATGTTGAGATGGACGCCATCCGGCTCGCGAACGAGGAGCTCCTGACCGTTGACAAGAACGAAATCGGAGTACCGGCCGTGATTGGTGACCGGTCCGAGCACGTTCAGGAACCAAGTGCCTGGAATGCTGCGCGCGGCTCTCCGCAGGGCGATGTTGATCTTGCCGTCGTCGAACGCCCAGGCCGGATCGCGAGCCGGCGGGGTCGATAGCCAGTAGACTCGCCGAGCCTGCCGCAGCCAGATGCGCATACAAACAGCCGCGCGTCGCTGATACTCGCGCGTCCAGGTGGGCGTGCCCGCCACCAGTACCCGGCCGCCAGGCATCACCATATTCTGGAAGTCGTTGCCGCCGAGCATCACGACCACGGCGTCCGGGCGATCTGCTGCGATCTGCTGCTTCGCCAGAAGGGACCAATCGACGAAATCCGGACGGGTCAGGCCGGTTCCATCGTGCGTGTCGACAAAGCCGCGCACCGGTCCGACGGCTGAGGCATCGTTGATCAGATCAGGGCCGAGGTAGCCGGTGAGCGAGTCCCCCGTCACGAGCAAGCGCAAGCGGTGGCTGTGAGTTGGCGTGAAAAGCCGTTTGGGACTCGGGCGACGCGGCGGTGCCGCCAGGGCTGGCGCAGCCTTGAGCCGGCGCAGACCCAGAATAGCGGACAGGGTGGGAGGATCGGATCTGCGATATCCGGGCGCGCCGGCGAGCAAGGGCGAGTTCGTCTGGAGCTGCTGGCCGAGGGCGGCGCTCAGACGATTCCAGGGCCAATCGAGGTGCGTGACATTTGCGATGGGGAGGGCAATGCCGCCGATTGTGCTGACCGCCGATCGTAACGGACCGTCGGGCATTCCCACGCCGGCGTGCACGATTCCTCGGGCATCGATCACCGTTGCCAGGATAAGCGTGATGGCGAGGGTGAGGAGCACCCGCTGAATGGAGCTGGTTGGAGGCGATTGGTCCGGCGACATGCTTACCTCAGAAGCGGTAGTAAATGAACGGCGCGACACCCTGGCCGGTAACCATGACACTCGTGATAACGAGCACGCCGGCCAGGGCTATTCCCTGAGGAATGGGACCAAGGCGCGCGAACAACTGGCGCATCTCGGTCAACGGTGCCCGCGGGAGGAACTGGATGAGGAGGCCGATCCCGATCAGGCCGGCTACCGGCAAGGTGACGATTGTTTCGCCACCGCCGAAGATGATCTGGTGGCCGAGGGCCGCGACGGTGTCGAGCCCGTCGGCCCGGAAGAATACCCAGGCCAGACAAACGAACTGGAAGGTGATGAACCAACGCAGCCAGCGGTACCGGATCTCGGTGGTGCCTCGCCGCTCGTCGTACCAACGCTCGCCGGCCAGACCGCAGCCATGCAAGCCCCCCCAGAGGACGAAGTTCCACGCCGCGCCGTGCCAGAGGCCACCGAGCAACATGGTCAGCATAAGGTTGCGATAGGTTTTAGCGCGGCCCTTGCGATTGCCGCCTAGACCGATGTAGAGGTAATCGCGTAGCCAGCGCGAGAGGCTCATATGCCAGCGCCGCCAGAAATCCTGGAGGGTGAGGGCGATGTACGGCCGGTTGAAATTCTGCGGGAACTGAAACCCGAGCAGAAGCGCCAGGCCGATCGCCATGTCGGAATACGCAGAAAAATCCACGTAGATCTGTACGGCGTAGCCGTAGATAGCGAGAATTACGTCCAGCCGAGAGTGGAGCAGCGGCGAGTTGAACACGGGATCAACCAGTTGGGTGGCGATCGGATCAGCGAAGAGAACTTTCTTGAGCAGACCACCAGCGATAAGCCCGAACGCACGCGTCGCCTCGATCTTGCGAGGATCGCGGGGCTCGGCGAACTGGGGGATCAACTCGGTTGAGCGAACGATAGGCCCGGCGATGAGATGCGGGAAGAAGGACAGATACAGGGCAAAGTCGACGAGCTTGGCGGGCTGAGCCTTGCCCCGGCGGACGTCGATGACGTACGACATGGCCTGGAAGGTGAAGAAGGAGATGGCAATGGGCAGAGCCACCTGGAGCAGGGGAAGCGGCATGGGGAGCCCGAGGCGAGCGGTGAAGGCGGCGACGTTGCCCACAAAAAATCCATAGTACTTGAACCAGCCGAGCAGGCCGAGATCACCGGCCAGGGCAACGGCAAGGAGCCATGATTTGAGCTTTTCACTTTGCTGACGAGTCATGAGCAGAGCGAAAGCCTGGTTCCAGAGCGTAGCGAAAACCAGCAGCAGGACGTAATGAGGATCGGCGCTGCCATAGAAGACGTAGCTGGCGCCGATCATGAACGGCTTCCAGATGCGCGGGAAAGGCATCAGGATCCAGGACAGTGGCAAGACCAGCGCGAAAAAGATCGCGAATTCGAGTGTCGGGAAGATCATGAGGACGCGTCCTCGCCGAGCGTGTCGCCTCGTGTGCGACCCACTGCTGTAACGCCCTCGTGCGCCTCTTGGTTACCCCTTCGAGAGGGAAAATTTCGCGAGATTCGCAGGTGGTATGAGGCGGCTATGGTCGTCCCAGATGATGACCATTCGGGTGGCCGTGTTGACAGGAAAGGCGAGCCACCCGATGACGGACCGTGTTGGCCGTAGAGTACCCGGGTGCAGGGGTCTCGGACCGCCCGCCGTCGCGGCGACCGTAACTCCGTCGGTGAAGAGCGCGTAAAAGCTCCGCGGCCCGTACGGAGCCGGCTGAGTCCCCTCATTGTCGAGCCGCACCTCAATCAAAAGTGTCACGTTGCTAGATCGCGCCGCTGTCAGGATAGCGCGTCTGAGCTGCAGGTGCGTGTCCGATTTACGATCGATGACGCGTCTCGACGCCAGGGTGCTGAGGACCCACCGGGCCGGCCGAGGCGTTTTGGTGGTAGCGGGAGTGGCGGACGCCGTTGGGATCACGGTTATTGCCCTGCTCGTCGCCGGCAGAACAGCGTGCGCGGGATTCGACGAGCGGAAGGGCAGCGATACGAGCGCGATCAGCGCAAGGATGAGAAACAGCAGGCCCACACCACGGGCCAGAACCGCCAGCCTGTGCTTCAACCCCATGCCTTCTCCTCTTGACATGCTAGCCGCATTTGCGGTTATTGGATAGTCCTAAAATCGACCATGGATAATCCCGTTACGTGCAGCGTTTGCGGCCAGCGGTTGCGCACTATTGATCATCCGGTTGCGCATTCCGGTGACTACCGCCCCAACTCCTCCCTCAGAGTCTGTCCTCACGTCCTACTGAGCGAGCGACATTACGACGCGCCACGACACGACGAGTGGCATTGGTGCTCGGATGGTTGGGTCAAGCGGCAAGCGGATTGAACGGTCACCTGGTGGCAGCCGGACCCGTGGAAGCTGACGGGACCAAACCCGGTGCGCTGTGTGACAGTCCGTGGCTCTGAGCATCACCCAACGCGTCGAGCGGCTGCGGAGCAGGACCCAGGAGATTGGGTTCTGGCGCGATCGAGAGGACTTGGAGCTTGGCGGCTGGCAGTTTGATGACGAACCGCTGGCCGTGGGTGGCCGGTGGCCGGCCGACAGCGGGCTGCATAGGTTGGTGGCTAACCATGTACAGGTGCCGGGCGCCTGGCCGTTGGCGGAGACGGAGCTACGACTCGATCTGGGAGGGGAAGGTTTGGTCGGCGTGAGATACGCGGACGGAGTCGAGCAATTCGGGCTCGATCCCTGGCACAGAAGCTTTCCGGTACGCGAGCGCGAGTTTTGCCTCGAAGTTGAGATCGAGCCGCGGTATCCGTTCGGCGTCCCCAACCGCGATCCGCGGGTGAACATGGCGCAGCTTGTGTGGATTGATAGGGCGGTGGAGCGGATTGAGCGGCAGCTGGAACTGGTGGCCGAGCTGGCGGAATCACTGGGCAACGAAGAGACGACCGAACCGCTCCTGGACGCTGCGGAACGCGCTTTCCGCTCACTCGATTGGCCCAGCGCCACGCAGCCCTACCTCCGGCGAACAAGGGACAGCCCGGCAATGCTCCAGCTCTGGCAAGCGCCGGACGGACTGACGGGACATACGGAGCCGCTGACTGACGACCAGCGATCAAGCGTCTGGCTGGCAAGCGACCGTCTGGACGAAGCGCTAAAGCGGCTTCAAGGGCGCTACCCGAACCGGGGTCGTATCGCGCTCAGCGGCCACGCCCATCTCGATCTAGCCTGGCTCTGGCCAATCGAAGCGACCCGGCGCAAATTCCGCCGGACCGCCAGCAGCGCGGTGGCTCTTCAGAATCGCTATCCCGAGATGCGCTTCAATCAGTCCAGCGCCCAGCTCTACGCATTCTTAGAGGAAGATGACCCGGAGCTCTTCGAGCAGGTTCGAGCTGCCGCGGCCGGCGGTCAATGGGAACCGATCGGCGGCATGTGGGTCGAGCCGGACAGCAACATGCCGTGCGGTGAGTCGCTTGTTCGGCAGCTACTGTATGGGCAGCGCTATTTTCAGCGCGTCTTTGGCCGCAGGTCCGAAGTGTGCTGGTTGCCCGATTGCTTCGGATTCAGCCCGGCGTTACCTCAGCTGCTCCGCCTGGCCGGTATCAAGTATTTCTCCACGACAAAGCTGAGTTGGTCGGAGACAAACCCTTTCCCGAACGATCTCTTCTGGTGGGAGGGCCTGGACGGCAGCCAGGTGCTGGCCCACTTCTTCGACAACCCCGAGAGAGACGGGATGGGCGGCTACAACGGCGACGTCCAGCCAGCGGCATTGCTGGAAACGTGGCGCAGGTACCGGCAGAAAGAGGCGCATCCCGAAACGCTGCTCACGGTCGGCTACGGCGACGGCGGCGGAGGACCAACAGGCGAAATGATGCGGAGGCAGAAGGCGCTGGAGACATTCCCGGCAGTGCCCTCCGCCCACTTCACAGCGGTACAGGAGTTTTTCCAGGAGGCGGAGAAGTCAGCAGAAGCTGCCGAGCTGCCGGCGTGGGTTGGAGAGCTATATCTCGAGTTGCATCGAGGAACTCTGACCACACAGGGCCGAACAAAACGGCTGCACCGCCGGGCAGAGCGCGAACTGGTGGCGGCCGAGGTGATTGCATCGCTGGATGCATTGCTGGGAGGGGAACCGCCCGAGCCGCTGGAGGCGATCTGGCGAGTGCTGCTCCGGAACCAGTTTCATGACATCTTGCCCGGTTCGAGCATTCACGAGGTTTACCAACGAGCCGAGGCCGAGTTGGGAGAAGTGGTCGATCGAGCCGGCGCAACCATCGGCGGACGCCTCAACGCCATGTCGGAGCGGCTCGTGGCGAAGGGAGATCACGACGGGCTCCTGGTGGTCAATCCAGACGTCTCGCCGCGAAAGCTACGAGTGGAGCTGCCCGGCGAGTATCCGGGCGCGCAACGAGTCGAAGGCGGATCTGTTATCAGCTCTTCGGAAGAGGTCCCGGGGCTCGGCGTGGCGGTGGTGTCACCTGGCCGGCCGGAGTCAACTGTTACCGCGGGGAGGCAACGATTGGAGAATCGGGCCTTTGCCGTCCAATTCGATGACGGCGGCCGTCTGATAAGCGTGTACGACAAGCGGGCCGGCCGGGAAGTTCTGAGCGGGCCGGCCAATCAAATCTGGGCGTTCGTGGACAAGCCACGAAAATGGGATGCGTGGGATGTCGATGCCGATTACGAGCTGGAGGGCGAAGAGGTTCTGGCCTCCAAAACCGAGGTTCTGGAGAACGGACCGCATCGCGCGGCGCTGCGTGTAATTCGCTACTTCCGGCACAGCACCGTCCAGCAAGACGTGCGACTCTGGGCGAATTCGGCCAGACTCGAATTCAAGACCACGATCGACTGGCACGATCGTCACTGGTTGCTGCAGGCTCGTTTTCCGCTGGCCATTAGGGCCGAGCACGCGACCTTCGAGACGGCCTTCGGTGTGGTTCAGCGCCCCACTCACCGGAACACCTCATGGGACGCGGCCCGCTTTGAGGTGGCAGGGCATCGCTTCGCCGATCTGTCCGAGCCCGGCTACGGCGTCGCGCTGCTCAACGATGGCAAGTACGGCCACTATGCTCACGGCAACGTGCTCGGTCTCAGCCTGCTGCGCTCGCCGACCCATCCCGATCCGCTTTCCGATGAGGGACGCCAGACGTTTACGTACGCGTTGCTGCCACATCGAGGCGGTTGGCTGGAGGGTGGAGTGCTCGGAGAGGCTGAAGATCTCAATCGCCCGCTCCTGGCGCGCTCGGTTTCGAGTGCGGGGGAGCACATATGGCAACCGTTGGCGATCGAAGGGCTGGCGGTAGGTTTGGGAGCACTAAAGCCGCTGGAGGATGGTGGTGGGCTGGTTCTAAGGCTCTACGAGCCGCGCGGCGCTCGGCGCGACGTGAGCCTAATGCTCCAGGAAGGGTGGCGACTGAGCGAGGAGCTGGATCTGCTCGAGGAGCCTGTCGGGGAGCCGGTCGGTCACTTCAACCCGTTTCAGATACGGAGCTGGAAGATCGAACGAGAGTGACGCCGGTCGAGGAGGCGGGACACGCGGGCTTGCCCCGCATGCTCGAACCGCTTCGCCAGCGTGACTTCGCCCTGCTCTGGTTCGGGCAGACCGTCTCGGGCCTGGGGGATGGAGCCTACCAGGTGGCGCTGCTCTGGACTGCGTACGCGATTACGGGCTCGGCTTCGCAAGCCGGATTGGTGCTCGCCGCCTTCTCGATCCCGCAAATCATCTTTCTCCTCGCCGGCGGTGTGATTGGCGATCGCTTCTCACGCTGGGCGATCGTGCTCGTGTCCGACGCACTCTCGGCTCCCGCCACGGGAGCTGTCGCGGTCCTGGCTCTTACCGGCCACCTCACGGTCACGATCCTGATCGTTTTGGCTGCCATCTTCGGCACCACCAGCGCTTTCTTCGGGCCCGCCTACAACGGCTTGGTCCCAGAGATCGTCCCGGAGGAGCGGCTACAGAGCGCGAACGCGCTCATACAGATCAGCACGAGCGCGACGATCATCGTCGGGCCCTCCCTGGGCGGAGTTTTGTACGCCTGGACGAAAGCCACGGGTGCTTTTGGCTTCGACGCGCTGAGCTTTGTTGCCGGAACCCTCAGCACAGCCTTCGTTAGAAAGCCGGTTCGGAGCGGGCGAGTCAGCGAAAGCATCCTACACGACCTGGGGCAAGGTTGGCGCCTGGTTCGCTCGACTACCTGGCTGTGGCTCAGCATCGGCCTCGCGTCGCTGGCCAATGCAACCGGCATCGCCGCTTACATGGTTCTGTTGCCGGCCGTCATCCGCCAGCTTCATCTCGGCGTCACGTATTTGGCCCTCGCCGCCAGCATCGTCGGTATCGGCGCGATTGTGGGCAGCCTGGTTCTCGCCCAGCTTCCGACCCTCCGGCACCGCGGCATCATCATGTACGCGGGCTGGGTTGGACTCAACCTCACTCCGATCCTGGCCGGCCTGGCGCCGGGATTCTGGCTGATTGCCGTTGGTTCGGCGCTGCTCGGCGTCGGCTTCTCGTCGGAAGCCATCTGGCGGAGTCTGGTCCAGCAGCTTATCCCGAAGGAATATCTCAGCCGGGTTTTCAGCCTCGATATGCTGGGTTCGTTCGCTTTTCTGCCGCTAGGCTACGCGCTGGCCGGCGTTCTGGCATCAACATTCGGAGTCCGCGAGGTTCTGGTGGCGGGTGGCGTGTTAGGAGCGGGCCTCACCATTGGCGGAATGTTGACGCCGGCGATACGAAAGCTGGATTAGGTTGGCGGCGCCTTCATAACACGATGAACCGCCTCGAGCGCCCGAGCATTTCCCATCGCTTCGTCGACTGCCAGATGGCGCGGCGCCTCCTCTCCATGTAAGACGGCGTGAATATGACGAATCGCCGCAGTAAACGACGGCTCCGACTCTCCAACATGCTCGATCGTCGTATCCTTGCCGCGCTGGAGCTGAAGGGTATCGGAGGGGCCCGGGTGAAAAGGGTTACTCAGCTGGATCTGCCCGCCGGTTCCGAAGATTGTCGTGTTCTGGTATGGGCCGCGCCGCATACCGACTGACAGCAACAACCGGCGGTCATCGGAGAATCCGAGCACAGCCTGCGCCTCTTCGTCCACGCCTTCCGGCGCCATCACCGCTAGTGCCACGGCCGCGTCGGGCTCAGTCGCGAAAACCAGGCGGGACAGACTGATGCCGTAGCAGCCAATATCATTCAGCGCTCCACCCTCGAGCTCCCGCGAGAGGCGGATGTTCGCGCGGCTCTTTACCGGAAAGTGCCAGCTTGTTTGAATCTCGCGTACTTCACCGATCGCTCCCTGACCGATCAGCTCCATCAGACGTCGCGTTTGATGGTGGAACGGGTAGACGAAGGCCTCCCAGAGAAATTGTCCGTTCTCCCGCGCGGCCTCGATCACTTCCCGAGTGTCTTTCGACGTGGTGCCCAGGGGTTTCTCGCAGAGCACCGTCTTGCCGGCTCGGAGAGCGGCAATCGTCCATTCGGGATGCATTGAGTTCGGTAAGGGAATATAGACGGCGTCAATCTGTGCGTCACCGAGCAGTGCGTCGTAGTCCGCGAGGGCGCGCTCGATGTCGTAACGACGAGCGAATTCTTCTGCGCGGTCGAGGTCTCGACTGG
>JBOGSL010000310.1:0-5590 GCA_050695395.1 Chloroflexota bacterium
GTGCTCAACGACACGGTGGAGCCGGCCGGACCACGTCCTCTCGCAGTCGCCCGTCCGGCTCTCATCCCCATGTTGAGTACCTGCACCACGGCTTCCCGCCCGCCGGTCGACACCTCGAGTACATCGCCTCTCGCCGTCTCGACCGGCAAACCCGCGTTGTTGTGCAGCGTTGCCACGAAGCCGCCGGATTGTGGATCGGTATCGACCGTGGCTCGAGCTCGCGCCGCGCCGTGCCGAACAAGCTTGATTGAGACTTTTTGCCCGGGCAAGCCGGCCCCGGCTAGGAGCGAGCTGCCGGAGAGAACAGTGACCAGCGGGCGCCAGGCATGGAGGGCCGAGCGGAAGCCGGCGGGCCAGAGCGAAGGAGCCTGTTCGTTGCCGATCTGAATGAGGACACTGTGGGCGAGGCCCGATTGCGCCGCAGTGAGATCCGTCGGCTGAGCGCCCGAGAGCGAAGCCACCCCAGGAAAGCTCTCCAGCCGCGCGGCGGGCGTAGAGCCCTCGAGCCATATGGCGCCGGCAGCTGGAATAATCTGAAAGCCTTCGACGCTCCCTTGTCTGCGCAGCGCTTCGAGCCTCGGCACCAGGTTTTGCGCTTCAGCCTCGATCTGCGCTTCCGTACGAGCCAGGGCTTCCCCTGCCGGAATCCGGACGCCCGTCGGAGGGGGAAGCTTCAGGAGAACCAGGCGCGCGGTGGGCGAGCTGAAACGGCGGCTGCTGATCCTCGCGATAGACTGGCCCTCGGCGATCTTGACGCCGGAAGGGAATGAGGGCCAGCCCGGTGGCGGATTAAGGATCTGGGGCTCCTGGCCCGGCAGCCACAGATATACCGACTGTTGGTTGTCGAAGCTGTATAGCGGGTCGCGGCCGGGGCCGCTCCAACCATACGGGTCGGTTATCTGACAGTTGTGGAACACGCTGAAGTGCAAGTGGGGACCGGAAGAGTTGCCTGTCGTACCACTGATGCCTATCTCCGATCCGGCGTCCACATGGTCGCCCGCCTTGACTTCCAGCTTGCTCAGGTGTCCGTACAAGGTGACATAACCATTGTGGTGATTAATAAGGATCATCTGTCCGTAACCGTCGCTTTCGGACGGGCCGTTCCAGCCGGCGTAGCTAACCGTTCCCGAGGCCGCCGCGTAGACGGGCTGATAGCTGATTCCGAAGTCGTAGCCGTTGTGCCCGTCGTAATTGATGTACTGCCGAAGGCTGGGCGACCAATAGGCGGGGAAGAGGTCCGATTCCTCGCCGTCCGCAGAGGTCGCCCGGAGACCGTTAGCCAGGATGATAGTGCCGTCGATCTCGTAGTCGGGGCGGTCATGATCCACGAACGAGTTGATGTCTGCCCAGCCGCTGAATGGCGACATCAAGAAGGGAGCGGCGACGGGATACGTTTTGGAGCTGCAGTGCAACTGGGCCGGTGCCTGAGCGGAGGTACCGATTTGGGTGATACCGGTGATTATCCCCTGGTCGAGGGGGGCAGGAGTCGCGTTCAACGAGGGCGATGCGACCGAAGACGCTCCCGAATTGCCGGCAACCCCAAGGGTGGCGGCACGGGACGATGTGCTTCCTACGGTGGTCGCGGTGGGACTCTGGCCGGTCTCGGTGTCAGGGGAGGTCGATGCGTGAGCAGTGGGCGAGTTAGCGGGCTCGATGACCGACGTGCTGGGACCGGTTTCGCGGGTAACAGCTATGGGTGATGTGTCCGCAATCGGCGGGGACGTCGGAACCGGTGCGGCGGTAGGGGTGGGAGCTGCGGTCGAGACTGCGACCGGACTTGGAGTGGCGATCGGTACAGAGATGGTCGCTGGCGGAAGAGGGGTTGGAGTTGCAGCGAAGGCAGGGGATGCCGCTGCGAGTGAAAGCGCCACGACGGCGCCGCGTATGATCTTCAAGCTGTCGCCTCCGGCCGGGCGGTCGCACAAGGACGAGTATACCAGTCGGACATGAAAGACCCAGATGGTGATTGGTCGATCGAACGGCGGTCTTTGTGTCCGCGCGGTGATCGCACGAGCACGATCGTAACTCGGCCCTCCATGGCCGTGCCGCGAGCGAAGCCAGAGGCAGATCACGATGTCGCCCCGACGTCTGTGCATCGCGTCACTCCCAAGCTCTTCGCCCCTCGCTTCGCTCGAGGCACGGGGACAGAGCCCCGAGCTACATCTCCTCGCACACTCTGGCGGCTTGTGCGCGCCGCGGTCGGGGCGTAGAGCCGGACCGCGAAGCGTTGTCCGGCCGCCAGCCGGAGTAGCGTTGGCGACGGCACGTCCCGACGATCAGCGAAGCTCCGCTTTGGGCCGCGGAAGCTTCGCGCCGTGCCCTACAGGCTGGTCTCGCCGCACCATCACGGTTCCCCCGGCCAAGGGACAGCAAAAAGTTGCGAAGCCGACCGTCGAAGGATAAGCTTGAAGTCGGTGCTCAGGTCGCCCCACCTTCTCCTCCGGAGGACCATCGTGCGTCACATCGCGTCGCGCATCCGTCTAGCAGGCTGCCTCGCGGCTGTCCTGGCCGTCTGTCTTTTCGCCGGTTCGCTCGGACAGACTGCTTCGAGAACCCTGGCCGATCCCTCTACTCCTCCACCCCCGCCGACCTACGTTCCCACGCCAATCGGAGGCCCGCCGGCACCTCCCACCACGACGGCAAGCCTGAATGGTACTCCCGTTGCTACCGCGACCCCGACCAAGACAAGTGTCTCAACGGCCAAGGGTCTGATCTTCTCGCTCGATGCGGCGCGGGTGAGTCCGGTCAACAACCCTGGTAATCTGGCCGGCCTTACCGCCGTCCGCCGCGGTAGTGTGGTCTGGTTGATGATGTACTTCCGTGTCGTGCACGTCCCCAAGACTCTGACGCGCCTCACCACCTATCAGGTGACGTACCGGGGCCACACTGTCTTTAAGGTGGTCTATAGGGGAGCTGTGAAGCGCGGCCAAAGCGGACGCTTCAGCCGCTACGCTGTGTACCATGTCCCAAAGGGGCTACCGTTCGGCCGTTATCATTACCGAGCCGACCTTCGGATAGGCAACGCGAACCGGACAAGGCGATGGAGCTTCACTCTGGGCAAGCGGCAGGAGCTTGCCAAGCGGCAGGGATAAGCCGCGAAGTTTGCATTCCGGCGGAGAAGCATGTAACCTACTGCTGACCCCTCCCTCACCAGACCCAATCTCTCCATCGGAGCCAGATTCTGGGTCTCCTCCTCACCAAACACCGTCGCAAACTGTTCACATCGGCCGCACTCCTGACCGCGCTGTATCTTGCGGTCAGCCCCGGCCTCACCTCGGCGGCCCATCTGGTGTCCCCGGCGGCTGCCCCGACTTCGCATGCGGCGCAGCGCCATGCCCGCTCCGACGCTAAACAGGCTTCTGGACAGCCGGCTTCTTGCGTTCCTTTGCCCGGGTACGGCAGCCAGGCTTCGTCGTCCGCTCTCGATGATCTTGCGCGAGAGTGCTACGCCGCGGTGACGCCGGCTAACGGCCTGAATGCGCTTAGCTCGACTCATACCGTCACCTTTGTTTGCGGCAGGGCCAGCGCATCGCTGATCGGACCGAAGGGCAACACGTACCCGAGTACCGGATGCTTCGACGTGAAGGCGACCGCCAGCGACATCACGGCTGGAGCGCAGATTCCGATAAACCAGACGGAATGCGCGGCGATGAGCGGTGCTGGAGGCATCTGCCCCAGCTGGACGAATCCCATCTGTGCCTCCGGCAACCAGCATTCCAAGGCAACGAAAGCCTGCGCCCCGTGCCCACCGGAATTCAACCTTTCGGCCGGGGTGTGCGCCGAGTCGACAACCTTCCCGTGCCCGCCCGGATCGACTACCCAGTACAACAACACGCATCAACCCATCAACTGCTACGAGCCCGAACTCAGCCAGTTGCCCCAGCAAGCCAACGAAGCAACCTTCACCATCGACCCCGGTGCGCCACACGCCTACATGGTCATCGTCACCGGCTTTATCGGTACGCTCTCCGACGGCAGTTGTCCCAGTGGGACGACACTTGCTCCCGTGGTTGATTTGGGTGGAGGCAACACGGGCCCGGCTTGCCAGTTTCAGCTCATCTCTCAGAAGGTCTACATCGAGGTCACCAGTGTCAAGGTCCTTCCCTCGAGTGCCTGCGGAGGCGCAATAGCCTCAAACGTGTCGGCCTCCGCCGGCGGCATCCCGTGCTTCTTCGTGATCAAGGTCGTCGGACTAACCGTCATCAAGTCGGGCGTGGATTGTTCGGGCGAGCCGCCCGACGGAACTGTTGTGCAGAGCGATATCTATCACGGCGACCCCTATACGCACACCCCCTCGAGCTATGAGTGTGAGAACGGTACGCTTTCCATCGTTAACGTGCCGGCGCCCAACGTCTCAGTCCAGATCGAGGCTTCGAACGCCGTTCTAGGTCAGGTCTGCATCCCGCGCCAACTTGCGCCGCCGCAACAGTATCCGACCGCGACGCCAACCGGAATTCCGAGCCCGACGGACACTCCGACTCCGGTCCTGCCTACGGCAACCCCCACAGCCACCGCCACGCCTCCCCCCATCAATGCCTTTGAAAAGCCCGCCTACTGCTCCTCGAACGGGTCCACGGTCACGACCCTCACCACCGACTCGAACGGCCTTATCGGTTACATCGGCCAGAACGTCGAGATCTCCGCGACGACAAACGTTGTGGGGCCGCGCGACGTGGTGATCACGGGCTCGATCGCCGTCGATCATGTGCCGGCGTCCGGCGTCCCGATGTATGCGATTCTCCAGGTTGGCAACAATCCCACCTGCTATGGAGGGTTGACGGACTATACCGGAACTGCGACGTGCGAAGACGTTGATTTCGGCGGCACGGAGGGCCAGCTGGTGCCGGTGAACGTCGATCTCATCAAAAATTGCACCGATTACGGGTTAACTACGTACTTCTACATCGACAGCGGCCAGAAAGTGGTGACGGGACCGGCAACACTTCCTGCCCAGAACGGCGTCTGCGTCTTGCACAGATTCGCCGGCCACCTGATCGTCAATGCCACATATGTGTCACTGCTCAATAGCCAGCCGTCGGTGTCCTCCGGCTATGTTGACCTGGGCGCGTTCGGCGCTCCCACTCCTGTCATTGCGGCGGCGACCAATACACCGATTGCGCCTACCGGCACGGCAACCCCTCCGCCCACCAACACGCCGATAGCGACCGCGACCCCTACGAATACGCCCACGCCCTCGCCAACGCCCACAGCTACCGCCACGCCGACAGCAACTCTGATAAAGCCGCCGGTAGTTCATCGATTGCGCTTCAGTTTGGTCGGCGCTCGCGTCGACCGTGCCCACCCCGTGGGCGGATTGTTCGGCGTGGACGTTGTTCGTCCCGGTCAGCAGCTATCCCTTGTTATGTACTACAACGTACTGGATATCAAGAAGAAGACAGCGCGCACGACTACCTATCAGCTTTCCGCGAGCGGCAAGTCGATCTACAGCGCGACGTTTTCCGGATTCGAGACAGCAAAGGGGTCGCACGCGCGCGAGCTTCCCCTCCATATACCAGCCGGTATCAGTCCGGGCATCTACGATTTCAAGGCCACGCTCAAGCTTGGTTCTCGGGTTCAGCACGCCCAGTGG
>JBOGSL010000311.1:0-9263 GCA_050695395.1 Chloroflexota bacterium
TTCCCAAGGAGCATCCGTGTCTCGATTTCTGCTGCCGTCGCTGGCCGGCTTTGCCTTGCTGCTCGCCGGGTGCGGCGGTTCATCGAAGCTCACCTCGGCGTCTTTAGGCGCGAAGTCCCTCCCCGCGATCAACGCCCCCGCCTATCTGCCCGGCCCGCTTGACGGCGCCTCGACGCCTCGGAAGCAGGCTCTACGCCGCCCCCTGGCCGTGATCGTCGAGAACTTCGCGCCGAGCTCTCGCCCCCAGACCGGCCTTGGCGCGGCAAGCACGGTGATCGAGACGCTTGCGGAAGGCGGCGTGACGCGGTTCATGGCGATCTATCTCGAGCACGCCGCGCCGAAAGTTGGCCCGATCCGCAGCACTCGCATGTACTTCGATACCTGGGCGGCGGCGTTTCACGCCATCCTGGCCCACGTGGGCGGCAACGACGATGCGCTGGCGGCACTCTGGCACCTGCCCAAGATCTACAACATCGACGAGAATCGCTGGGAGATTAGCCTCTACAACACCGGCACCCCTCTTTTCTGGCGCGGCACCCAGCGGGCAGCGCCGCACAACATGTACGCCAGCACCAAGAAGCTGCGTGCCTACGCCACGAAGCACCATGAAGACTGGGCATACACCAACGCCTATCTTCTGCACAAGCATCAGGCTCCCCTGAAGCGACGCGGCCACAGCGGCTCGATCTACATCTCATTCCGTAACCCGCTCTACCTCGCGGACGATCCGGCCTACGACGTGCAGTACAACTACGATCGCAAATCGAATACATACGCACGGATCATGGGGGGCGCACCGCACATCGACGCCGCAACCGGGAAGCAGCTGACGCCAAGCAACGTGATCGTGATGAAGACCGGCGCGGCGACGGCCGACCCCGCGGCCGGCCCTACACCGCAGAGCATCCTGATTCCGGTGCTGGGCAGCGGGAAGGCGATTTACTTCCGCGACGGTAAGGTGGAGTACGGTCGCTGGCATCAGGCCAACATCAACGCGCCGCTGCGCTTCACCGACAATCACGGCCACCAGGTGGCGTTCAATCCCGGTCAGAGCTGGATCGAGGTCGTGCCGGCCGGTTCTCCGGTGTCGTGGCACTTCCGCTAAGAGTCGGGCTTCTAGCTCTGCTGCTGGTGGGCGCCGGCCCCATCTCAGCCAATGCGCATGGCGCGCGGGTCGAGCCCGGTCACGAACACATCAGCAAGAAACGGCTGCCGAAGCGCGTCTGGGTGCCGGTGCTCATCTACCACCACATCAAATGGCTGAAGCCCAGCGACGATGCCATCGAACGGGGCTTGACGGTTCTGCCAAGCGAGTTCCACGCCGAGCTTCGCTACCTGAAGCTTCACCGTTACCACCCCATCACGATCTTGCGCGCGGTCGCGGCCCTGACCGACGGTGAGAAGTTGCCCTCGAAGCCCGTGGCCATCACGTTCGATGACGGGTACAGCGACATGTACTCGTATGCGCTTCCCATGCTGCGTCATTTCCACTTCCAGGCCAGCTTCTTCATCATCGCCGGACTGGTGGGAAAGCCGCGGTACCTCACCTGGAAGCAGATCGTGGTTATGTCACGTCGCGGGATGGATATGGAGGCGCACACCATGACGCATCCCGACCTGACCCTTGTTCCCGCCAAACAGGCGCGCTGGGAGCTGAGCCAGTCGCGCAGGCTGATCCAGCAGCACACACACCGGCCGGTGCGAATCATGGCGTACCCGTACGGCTCGTACAACCCGGCGATTCTGCGCGCGGTGCATCGGGCCGGATACATCGCCGCGTTCACCACGAAGCAAGGCTGGTGGCTGCATCGCGGGACGTTGCTCACCGAGCCGCGGGTCTACATCGATCTGGACGATACCGTCCCGATCTTTGCCGGCCGGCTCGCGGCTAATCCATCCGTGCTGGCCGAGGACCCGACCTAGGCGCCCTGCAGCTTCCCTTCCAGTAAGCCGTAGAGAAGCGCCTGCTCGGTCGGACCGCGATTCGCCGCTTGTTCGAAGACCACCGATCGCGGCCCATCGATCACCGCGGCCGTCACTTCCTCGCCTCGGTGAGCCGGCAGGCAGTGCATGAAGATCGAGTCCGGCGCGGTTACGTCCATCAGCTTTTCGTTGACCTGATACGGGGACAGATGGCGAACCCGTTCCGTCCGCTCCTCCTCGGGGGTGCCCATTGAGACCCACACGTCCGTGTACACGACGTCGGCGTCGCCCGCGGCCGCCAGTGGATCGTTGCCGACAGTCACGCTTCCACCCGTCCGCTCGCCGATGAGCTGAGCCTGGCGCACCACCTCTTTATCCGGTTCGTAACCGGGCGGCGTGGCTACACGCATGTCCATGCCGGCCAGCGCCGCCGCTTCCATCAGGCTATGCGCTACGTTATTGCCGTCCCCTATATAAGCGAGACGGATGCCGTCTGTCCGCCCGAAATGCTGCCGGATGGTGAATACATCGGCAATGCTCTGGCAGGGGTGGTGACCGTCGGTCAGCGCGTTGATGACCGGGATGCTCGCCGCGGCGGCAGACCGCGCCACGTCCTGGTCGGAAAAGGTGCGGATCACAAAAGCCGAGGCATAGGCACTGATCACCCGCGCGGTATCTTCGATGGTCTCGCCCCGGCCCAGTTGCAGCTCTTGCGGGCCAACGACCGCGGGGAGGCCGCCGAGCTGGAGGACGGCCGACTCAAAGGACAGGCGAGTGCGGGTGGATGGCTTGCCGAAGTACAGCACCACCATGCGTCCCGGCAGCAGCTCGGAATCCGCGAGCGGCTGCTCTGTATAGCGTGCCGAGATATCCAGAAGAACGTGCAGATCGTCCGGCGTGAGTTGTGCGGTACGCAGAAAGTCCTTCAGCATATGTTCTCCTGTCCCTCAGGCCGCGCCCCGGAGCAGCGGGCAGCTCATGCAGCGCGGCCCTCCACGCCCGCGTCCCAGTTCGCTGCCGGCCATGGTGATGACCTCGATGCCCGCGTCTCTCAGCTTCGCATTGGTGTCCGCGTTCCGATCGTACGCGACAACCACGCCGGGTTCGAGCGCCAGAACATTGTTTCCATCGTCCCATTGCTCCCGCACCGCTTCGAGCCGGTCCCCGCCGGTGGTGAGAGTTCGCACGCGTTCCAGGCCGAGCGCTTCGGCAATTGCGCGGAACAGGTCGGGAGCTTCTTCAACCCGCAGTAGATCCGCCTCGGCGCCCGCCTTGAGCACCCAGGCGCGAACCGATTGCGCCACCTCCGGATATATCAGGAAAGCGTCCCGATCGATCATGGTCATCACCGTGTCGAGGTGCATGAAGGCGCGGCGCCTCGGCAGCTGGACGGCGATGATTGTGGTGGCGGCTCCTTTGCAGAACAGCTCGCGAGCCAGGAGCTCCACAGCCTGCGGCGAGGTCCGCTCGCCCACGCCGACGAGCAAAGCTCCGTTGCCGATTACCATCAGGTCGCCCCCCTCCAGGCTGGCGGGGAGGTGGTCCGTGCCGTCGCCGCCAAACCAGATCGGGAAGCGGGCGCCCTCGAACCGAGGATGAAACCGATAGATCGCCTCCATGTGGATGGTCTCCCGGCGGCGGGCTTGAAGTGCCATCTCGCTTATAGCCACCCCGCGGTAGATCCAACAGGACGTATCACGGGTGAACAGGTGGTTGGGCAGCGGCGGGAGTATGAAGCTGGACTGCTCCATCATCTTGACCCGTAAGCCGTCGGCTGCTTCGGGAAATTCAGACAGCGTCATCCCGCCCATCAGGATGGCGGCGAGCGCTCGACCGTCGAGCTTCTCGAGATAACGACAGACCGGCTCAACCAGGTACGGACCGAGGTAATCCGGCGTAGCCACGCGCTCCAGGACAAAGCGTCTTCCGTCGGAGTCGCCGAGAACATCGGCCAGGAGATCCGCGAGCTCCAGCACCTCGATGCCGCGATCTCGCAGGATGCCGGTGAAGACGTCGTGCTCTTCCTGCGCGCGGCCGACCCAGAGGATATCGTCGAACAACAGGTCTTTGCTCGTGGTCGG
The DNA here is from genome assembly GCA_050695395.1 of Chloroflexota bacterium. Lineage (GTDB taxonomy): Bacteria > Chloroflexota > UBA5177 > UBA5177 > UBA5177 > JBOGSL01. The sequence goes on from JBOGSL010000311.1 coordinate 4,005, forward strand.
GGTGAGCCGCCGAAGCGCCAGACCGGGCCGGTGCACCAGCACCTGGCGCAGCCGGCCGACCTCCGAATCAACGTGGTAGGGAGAACCGCTCAGAACATCACTCCCCGCTTGAGATTGGAACGCCAACAAACGCCCCGTCAGGATACAAGATTAGAGCTCGCGACAGAGATGCGGGCGTCTCAGCGACAATATGCCGATGTCTCCCTCGCGCCGATCTCGTAGACGGTACGCACGGGCCCACGCCAAAGAGGCGCACCCCATCAATCGAGTGCCTGTCTGGCTGCGTCTGGTCCTGCTTGGAGGCGGCGTCCTGCTGGTCGCGGCCGGCATCGCACTGCTTACCACCGGCAGCTTCCGCAACGCGGCCCGGCTGGGACGATTAGCGGGCATCCTGATCCTGCTGGGGTTGGTCGCGGTGGTAATCGGAGTGATTGGCCGGGATTGAGATAAGGGAGATTCGGCGCCCCATGTCCAGCCGTGACGGACGCTCGGTCGATAAGCGCTGGGCTGTCAACCACCGGCCGTAGGTTCCCGATTTATCGGGATGCGCTCGACATTCTCGCGACTCGCCGCGCTACACCCCCATCCGCAAACGCGCCTTGCGTCGATATCGGCGGGTTCGTACGCATGTGTCGCGCGATCCGGCGTGGCGGCCAATTCTGGTCGTGCCGTGCCGGACGCATCCCGATGAATCGGTAACCTACGGGACGCGCGGCCGATTGTGGTCGCGTCTGTCGCTTGGTTCGCTTTACAGCTCCACGTCGTGCGGGAGGCTCTCCTGGCGGGCGGATTCGCTGATCTGGATGAATTGGGCGCGTTCGCGAAGCTCTTCTAGCGTGCGGGCTCCCAGGTAGCTCATGCCGGAACGCAGCCCGCCGACCAGCTGCACGAGCACATCGGCCGCTTCGCCCTTGAAGGGCACCATGCCCTCGACACCCTCGGGCACTACTTCGGTAAAGTCCGTCTCGCCCTCCCAACCGGGCTTCTCTCGGCGTTGTCGTTCGAGCGCGGCGGCGGCCGAAGCCATGCCACGAGAAGCTTTGTACCGGCGGCCGTTTCGCACGACCACAACGCCCGGGCTTTCGCGTGTGCCTGCCAGAAGATTTCCCACCATGACGGTTCCCGCGCCCGCCGCCAGAGCCTTGGTGACATCTCCACCTTGCCGAATACCGCCGTCCGCAATAATCGGAATCTCGGCCAGTTTCAGTGCTCGGGATGCGTCCATCACCGCCGTGAGTTGAGGCACGCCCACGCCGGTTACCTCTCGCGTGATGCAGATCGACCCCGGTCCAACGCCAACCTTCACCGCATCGGCGCCCGCCGCGGCCAGATCCGTGGCCCCCTCGGCCGTGGCGATGTTGCCTGCGATCAGATCGATCGAGCCAAGCCGGCCGCGTAGCTCGCGTAGAGCGCCGATCGCATTGGCCGAGTGGCCGTGGGCGATATCCAGCACCAACACGTCGGCCCCGGCGCGTTCCAGCTCCAGGGCTCGATCTAGATAGTCGCCCACCACACCAACCGCGGCGCCGACCATCAGGCCGCCTTTCGCATCCTTCGTGGCATTCGGATGCAGTGTCCGCTGAAGGATGTCGCGAAGCGTGATCAAGCCGGCCAGCTTGCCCTGGGCGTCAACCAGAGGCAGCTTCTCAACCTTATGCCGCTGCAGCACTTCCTCCGCCTGCTCGATGGTGGTGCCCACCGGCGCGGTGACCAGCTTGTCACGCGGCGTCATCACCTCGGCCACCAGAAGGCTGCCGTCCTTGACGAAGAGAATGTCGCGGCCGGAGAGCAACCCTACCAGCCGGCCTTCATGGTCGACTACCGGGAGCCCGGTGATGCGAAGGCTCTCCAGCAGATCCCGGGCTTGCTCCACGGTGTTGTCCGGTCCGATGGTATGCGGCGCCTCGATCACAAAGGTCTCGGCGCGCTTCACCTGGCGAACTTGCTCCACCTGCTGGGCGATCGAGTTGAAGCGATGGATGATGCCGATGCCGCCGTGCCGGGCCAGGGCGATGGCCATGGGCGCCTCGGTAACCGTATCCATGTTGGCGCTGACGATCGGGATATGCAGCCGGATGTGAGGTGTCAAGCAGGCGGACGTGTCCACATCGCGTCGGGAGCGAATGTCCGAGTAGCGGGGCACCAGGAGCACGTCCCCGTAGGTGAGCCCCTGCCGGATGATCTCGTCCATGCTGCCTGTCCTCACCTCGCCACGTATTATGAGCCACGGAACGTTCGGCCGTCGCGAGATGGGAATCGGCGATCACCGTGTGACGGACGTGGCAGACGTGACGGTTATATCTGTATATCAACATGAACTCGTCGCTGCACGGGACGCTCTCGATCCGCGGTTCGCGCGGTCCGTGCCAGCGGGGCTACGCCCGCAGCGCCTGCGCCACGCAGCCCGGCGAACTGAGCGAGGAGTGGACCAAGACCGGCATGCCCGGCGCAGGGTTCCCTGGGATGGTGTCCGAGCAAATCGGACCTATGAGATGTAGATGTTTCCATTGCTGTCGACTTTGAAGGCGATTCTTGCTAAGGGTGCGGGCGGTGGGCCGGCAACCACCTGAGCGCCGTGGGCCGGGTCGAACTCGCCGCCGTGGCAGGGACAAACGATGAGCTTGTGGGAGGGATCGTACTGGACTGTGCACCCGGCGTGGGTACACACGGCATCGTACGCATAGATGTGGGCTCGGTCGGTGCGCACGACGATGACCGGGTCACCGCTGGCCGGATCTTGGACCGTACCCGCGCTGTTCGGGGGAAGCTGGCTGACGTTGCCGATCTTCTTCATGCCTGCCGGAGTCCCGGCTCCGCTCGATGCCTTCCCCTGTCCACTCGCCGCAGGGCCACTCGCGCTCTTGCCACCCAGCGAGCCTCCTGCACCGCTCGCGGCCCCAACCGGACCGGCATGGTCGGCAATCCCGAGGACGACGAGGAGAGCCGTCGCCACTGAGCCCGCGATGGCCTCGCGCCGGGTGATGCGCGGGTGCGCGGCAGTCGTGGCCGTCTCCGGTCCGAGGGCAAGGCGGCGGACTTCGGGCCGCATCCCGGGCAGGATGCGGCGTTCGATGAGGCGGCCAAGGGAAACCGGCCCGGGACCGCTCAGGGCGAGAGTCAGCCAGGCGATGACGAAGACAATGTCCGAGCCCATGAAGTAGGGATATGTGTGCCAGCTCGCCGAGAGGAAGAAGATGAAGTTCAGCACCAGGCCGACCAGAGCGGCGGGGCGCGTGGCAATGCCCAGCAAGACACAAAGGGCGATCGCCAGCTCGGTCACGATCGTCAGCACACCGACGGCGGAAGCGTGCTCGGCCGCATGTAGCAGGAAGAAGCGGATTGGTGAGCCACGGCTGAAGGCGAGCAATTGGGCGCCGATATAGGTGCTCGAGCCCGGATGCAGGAAGCCGGGATCCGCCAGTTTCTGTATCGCGGCGTAGGCGAAGGTGAGGCCGAGAAACAGGCGGAGCGGCAAGACGACGACGGCCGGAATCGTGTGCTCACCGTCCGGCTGCGGTTTCGGGTCAGCTTCCGTGTCGGGTGCGGGTAGGGACGCGTGCGCGCCAACCGGCCGTCTCGTTTTGCGGTGCATTGGCGGGGGATAATCCTTTCGGGGATTGGCTCTGGTATTATATCCACGATGGTAATAGTTGGCCGGCCGGAGGAGTGGAGTGTGTCGCGCACGAGTAAGACGACGCTGACGTCAGCGATGTTCGATGTTTTGCTCGCGTTAACGGACGGCGAGCGGCACGGTTACGCGATCATGCAAGAGATTGCGAGACGGAACTACGGGAAACGGCAACTCGGTCCTGGGACCCTGTATCGAACCGTGCACCATCTGTTGGGGCTGGGTCTGATCGCCGAGTCGGGAGAACGGCCGGATCCGACCATCGACGACGAGCGCCGGCGCTACTACCGCATCACCGCCGCGGGGCGGGAGGTAGCGCGCGACGAGGCCCGGCGTCTGGAAGAGATCGTGCAGACTGCCCGGGCGAGGCATCTATTAGATGTCGGCGGCGCGCCATGACCTTCCTTGCGAATGTCGCTCGCCTCGTCTACCGGGCGTTGATTTTTCTGTACCCGCGTGACTTCAGGCATGCCTATGCCCGCGAGATGCGTCAAGCCTTTGCCGTAAGCCTCGGCGAGACCGCACGGCAGGGCGTTAGGGAACAGCTCTCCTGTTTGGGAGGCGTTCTCGTTGATATCGCGCGTTCCGTTGTAGCGGAACGCGCGGATCGAGTGGTGGGCGGTGCTGTGGGTTGGCATCGTGTCTTGCCGGTAGCAACCGGGCTCGGCGTTCTGGCCGGTTATGCTCATGTCCGCAGCGACGACGACATCCTTCTCCTAGCGCTCCTTGTCGCTCTGCCCTTTATCTACGGCGTTCTACGGCCGTTGGCCGCGTGGGTACCGGCGCTGTTTATCGGGATCGCCGTCTTCGTGGTCCAACTGGCCGGCCAGGAAGCGGTTCAAGGCGGGATGCCGCGAAGCGATGCCGATCATCTTCTTCTCTTGCCGCTCCTCATTGCTCCGGCAGCCGCATTTCTTGGGGCCATGGTGCGGTCCGCGGCGACTGGTCTTGCCGCGGCAAGCACGCACCGATACTAAGCAGGACGTGACTTCAAGTGGTAAGCCCGGGCGGGGGAAGCAGCACGGGCGCCGTTCGAGCCTCGAACGGCAAGTGGCAGCTTGAAGCTGAAGGAACCGCGGCCACTGTAGTCTTGGTTAAGACTTATATTGCTGGCCTTGGCGCCCGCTATGCGCTCCCATCGCGCGTGTGCCGCCCGTCGTGGTGGTGACCCGCCATCTCCTCTTCCGGCATCTCCATCATGCGGAGCATCTGTCGGCCGCCCGTGCGCAGGAAGCGGATGACGAGGGCCGCGGCGATCGCCAGGAAGATGATGTTCAGGACCGCGGCGTAGTTCCATGTCGGCCCCGTCCCAATGACGCCGACGCTGCGATTCGTTGGGATGATGCCGAGCGCTCCGAAGATGACCTCGACGACGTAGCCGGCTGCGGCCATGGTCATGTAGAAGATGCCCAGGATGTACAGCATCACGCGGCCGCTGTAGTACTTACGATAGATGTCAAGCACGGGCAGCACGATGAGGTCGGCGAAGATAAAGCTCACCACTCCGCCGAAGGAGATGCCACCGCGCCACAGGACAGCGGCGAGCGGCACGTTCCCGACCGAGCAGACAAACGAGACGATTGCCACCAGCGGCCCCACCAACGGCCCCTCGATCTTCGAAAGGGTGGGAT
>JBOGSL010000312.1:0-2995 GCA_050695395.1 Chloroflexota bacterium
CTTCTGCGCGGTCGAGGTCTCGACTGGCGACCGCGCGCGCCCGACCTCCGCCCGCGCCCCGAAGCGCGGGAAGGAAAGCAGAGCTGGCGATGCGGGCCGTGCCCGCGACCACCCAGCGGATAGTTCCGTCCCCTGGCACTGAAGAGAACGCTTAGCCGCCGGCCTCCTGGAGCCGCTTGTTGATCTCGTTCCAGTTGACCACGTTCCACCACGCCTTGAGGTAATCGGGCCGACGATTCTGGTACTTGAGGTAATAGGCGTGCTCCCAGACGTCGTTCCCGAAGATGGGGAAATTGCCTTCCATGAAGGGGCTATCCTGGTTGGCGCTGCTGATGATGTCGTACGAGCCGGCGGCTGTCTTTACGAGCCAGGCCCAGCCGCTGCCGAAACGAGTGGCGCCGGCCGCGTTGAATTTCTGCTGGAACTCCTCGAAACCCCCGAGTTGGCTGATGACGTTGGCGATCGCGCCGGTGGGCTGGCCGCCGGCATTTGGGGCCATGATCTTCCAGAACATAGCGTGATTGACCGCTCCGCCGCCATTGTTCCGAACGGCAGTACGAATGTCCTCGGGAACGGTGGTGATTCCTTTCACCAACTCCTCAGGCGTCATCTTGCCGAACTCTGGATGCTTTTCGATAGCCGCGTTGAGATTGTTGACATACGCTGTGTAGTGCTTGTCGTGGTGCAGATGCATCGTCTCTTCGTCGATGTACGGCTCCAACGCGTTGTAGGCGTACGGTAGCGGCTCAACTTGATATGCCATGTCTTGGCCTCCTCCGGTGGTATCCACATCAGACTAACGCCGATGCACTTAGCCGACGCGGGAGAATGGGGTAATCAGCGGCTGCACGGTCTCTTGGCGCCGGACAGCCAGTAGTGCGAGCATCGTGCTAGCTAGGAGGAAAGCATGCCAAATCCCTTGGTGCGGGACGTGCCGGCGCCCGTAATGGCCTCCCTCAAGAAACGGGCAGCCGAGAACCGTCGCTCGGTGCAAAAGGAGATGCTGGAAATTCTGGAGCGTGCTACGCAGCAGCCCAAGATGACCGCGGTTGAAGAAGCGAGGATGATTCGGGAACGGTTGGCGGAGAAAGGCATCGATGTCCGCGACAGCTCCACCTGGACGCGAACCAACCGAAGCGAGACGGACGCGGGGTCTCTGGCCGAAAGACTGATGGCGATTGGCCGCGACTTCGCGGCGCACCTGGACGGGCCGGCCACCTCGGCCGACCATGCCGCCTTGCTGTACGGCGAGCGAGGATGAACGAGCCGCTTCTGTACAAAGGCGACGACTTCGTCCACACGGATGTTGTTTCCGCCGTCTAGTGGACGTATTCCTCGAAACCGAACGGTTGCTGCTCCGCCGCTTCACGGAATTCGACGTCGACAACTTGGCTGAGCTGGATAGCGATCCCGAAGTAATGCGGTACCTCAACGGCGGGATTCCGACGCCGCGGGAAGTGATTGAGCGGGAGGTCTTGCCCCGCTTCCTCCACTACTATGCGATCTACGACGCGTATGGCTTCTGGGCCGCCATCGAGAAGTCCACGAGCCAGTTCGTCGGCTGGTTCTGTCTTCATCCGGAGGACGACGGAGACGACCGGCGCCTTGCGCTCGGCTATCGTCTGCGAAAGGCAGCCTGGGGGAAAGGCTACGCCACCGAGGGCTCGAAGGCGCTGATCGCCAAAGGCTTCGGCGAGCTAGGCGCGCGGCGTATCTTCGCCACCACCTACGAGCGTAACCGGAGATCATGGCGGGTGATGGAGAAGGCAGGTATGAAGCTGGCGCGCACCTATCGCATGACTCCGCAGGAGGTCGCCGCGGCCGGCACTTTTGTATCGGAACCGGAACAAAGTTGGGAGGGGAACGACGTAGAGTACGCCATCGATCGCGAGGAGTGGGAACGGGGCAAGCGGCCGTGCTAGCAAGATGCTAGCGAGGAGACCTGTCGATCAGTACGAACGCGCCACGGCCGCTCGGAACTGGGCTCCGTGCCCCATTCGGCACACGCATGGCCCGGTTGGACGCCGCGCTTCTTCGTCCAGTGGAATAGCACGGACGGTTGCCTTCAGTCCCGCCAGGGCCTGCTCGCACTCCTGCGAGTCGCACCAGTTCACCCACACCAGTCCGCCCGGCTCGACGAGGTAGCGCTCCATCTCCTCCCAGGTCGCGGCCTGGGAGGTGTGCTCGTCCAGGAAACGCTTCGCCTCATCAAACAGTCCCTGCTGTACCCCAGCCAGAAGCTTGGCCACCACCGACGCCAGGCCGTCGACCGGCATCGTTACTTTTTCACCCGTATCACGTCGCGCGGCGACCACGGTTCGGTTGGCCGCGTCGCGCGGGCCGATCTCGAGCCGAACCGGTACGCCTTTCATCTCCCAGAAGTTGAACTTGAAGCCGGGCCGAACCTGGTCTCGCCAATCGACATGCACTCGTATCCCGGCCCGGACAAGCTCACTCTGGACTTCCGCGACGAGCGGCTCAATCGACGAACGCTCCTGGTCGTTACGCCAAATGGGTACAATGACGACTTGCGTCGGCGCTATGCGCGGTGGCAGCCGGAGCCCCTTCTTATCGCCGTGCACCATCACCAATGCGCCGATGAGGCGAGTGCTCACAGCCCAGCTGGTCGACCAGGGGAATGCCTCTTTGCCGTCGCGATCGAGAAAGGTCACGTCGAACGCCTTGGAAAAGTTCTGGCCGAGATCGTGGGAGGTTCCCATTTGCAGTACGCGGGCATCGCCCATCAGCGACTCGACGGTATAGGTACCGGTGGCGCCCGCGAAACGCTCGCTTTCCGTTTTTGTCCCGGCGATGACGGGGATGGCCAGCTCTTCCTCGATGAGCCGGACGTACAGATCCAGGATGAGGCGAGCCTCAGCGTCGGCTTCCTCAGCCGTGGCGTGGGCGGTATGTCCTTCCTGCCACAGGAACTCGGATCCGCGCAGGAAGAGACGGGTTCGGAGCTCCCAGCGCACCACGTTGGCCCACTGGTTGA
>JBOGSL010000313.1:0-2781 GCA_050695395.1 Chloroflexota bacterium
GGACGCAGCTGGGCGAACCAGGCGAGGAAGGCAGGCTCTCCGAGCGCCTGCCTGATGTGATCTCGAAGGCGATCCCAGACAGGCCAGCCGGACGGTTGCTCGAGGTCCGGCTCATGGGACCGAGGCGGCAGATGGGAGCCGGGCCGTTGTCGCCGGTGGAGGCCGTGAGCGCCGGCTCGGGCCATGGAGGAAAGCCAGCCGTCGAGCTGATCGCGATGAACAAAGGCGGCGTGGTCGCCGGCGGAACGCTTCTCCGCCAGCTGCTGCTGCCAGCGAATGTGGTTGAGGGCGACATCTTCGGCGTCGGTGTCGGGATACCGTTCGATGGCTTTGGCGATGCTTCGCCGGGTCGCCTCGTCGTCCCGTATCCCCAGAACAGTGATCAGGCTGAGGATCGTGTCTGTCTGTGTGTCGGCCGGCTGCTCCTCGTCGTTCACAGACAGACAGACAACCTCCTTCTGAGGGGGTTCGGGTTGGGGTACGGGAACGGGTACGGGTACGGGGGACGCGTTCGGAACACGTGCGGAACGGCGTTCCGAACCGGTTTCTCTCGGAGCGTTCTGGCTCTGAGCGTGGCCGGAGCCGACTTCGGCTGTTTTGCGTCCTTCATATTTTTCGCGCCGTTCCGACGCACTTTTGCGTCGTTTTTGTGTCTCACTCGCGGACGGATTGTAGTCGAGAAAGTCGTGAACGTGGAACGTATCTCCGTCTTTGTCCCACAATCCCTCCCGGACCAGGTTCGCAACCGCCGACTCCAGTTGTCTCGGACCGAGCCAGGCCAGAGAGGCCAGGACGGGAAGGTCGGGCTCCTCGATACGGCCGTCGGTGAGATTATTGGCGGAATACACGAGGCTTGAGGTATAGAGGAGGAAGGCTTTGGAGCCGGCAGCGCGGATTTTGCGGTTGGTGAGAATGCGATCGTCGATCTTGACCCAGGGCATAGGGCAACCTCCAGAGGTGATGGCTCCAGCGTACATGTGTGCTATCCTGCTGTCAAGAGTACATAGTAAGCATGTTCGTGTAGTCCGGCCGGACGCGGTCCGATGCACCGGGGGCCTGCGGACTACCGGCCCTGCCACACCTTCCCCCACGGCCACAAACTTTGTAAACTTGATGGCAAGCGCCCGTAGCTCAGCTGGATAGAGCGTTAGGTTGCGGACCTAAAGGTCGGGGGTTCGAATCCCTTCGGGCGTACCAGTTCGTCTCGCTCCGGCGCGCTCTCCGGAGAGGCTCTCTCGCAGCTCGGCGTCTGGTCCACGCGGGAGCCTACGGGCGGGGAGGGCGTGTTGCCGCCGGCACATTGGGACGGGCCTGCGCCCGAACATTTCCTCCCGACCCCAACCCGCGCCCGTACCCGATCAATACCCGGCTTCGTTCAATATCGATCGGGGCCTGGCGCCATCCGGCAGGCCAAGCGCCGGCATGTCACCCTCCAATTCCAGCTCCGTCACAATCGTGGCGATGCGCTCGAAGAGCGCTGCCTGTTCTCGCCGGCCTTGCAGGGCATTTCGCGCGGCTGCCGCCAGCTCCTCCAGATGCGCGAAGATCGCATCCAGCCCGCCGTAACGCTCGACCAGACCGGCGGCCGTCTTGGCCCCGATTCGCGCGATCCCCGGGTAATTGTCCGAAGCATCGCCCGCCAGAGCCTTGTACGCCGGAATCAGCGCCGGCGCTATCCCAAACACCTCGCGCGCTTCGGCCTCGGTCGCGATGAGCTGCCCCTCGCCCCTCGGGTTGAGCACCTGCACGCCCTTTCGGATCAGCTGGATGAGATCCCGGTCGGTGCTCACGATCGTCGCCCTGCCGCCCTCATTCGCGGTTCGCCAGGCCAGCGTCCCCATCACATCGTCCGCCTCATATCCCGCCACCGACATCACCGCGATCCCTACAGAAGGCAGAATTTCGCCGGCTATGGTTACCTGCCGCGCGAAATCGTCCGATCGATCGCCGCCCAGCGGTCCGCGCTGCGCCTGGTACGGGGGATACAGCAGAGCACGGAAAACCGGCGTGCCCGGCTCATCCATCGCCACCACCACGCGATCCGGCTGCCGTTCTCGGACCAGCCGCACAATCGTGCCCAGCATCCCGTAGACCGCGTTGATCGGCTGGTCGTGCGAGTCCGTGATCGAATCGGGCAGGCTGGTGAACGAGCGGAAGAGCAGGTTGTAGCCATCGAGCAGCAAAACATCCATGCGCTATGCTAGCCGTACATGAACGCCCTGCTCGCTGCCGCGATCTTGCTGGCCGCCCTGGCTCCCGCGCCGCGCAAAGCGATCATCGTTGTGCAAGGCTCGGGCAAGGCGCGCGTGGTCGCGCTTTCCTTCGATGCCGGCGCGGATCGCGGCTACGCCCCGCGCATCCTGCGGACCCTGGAGCACCTGCACGTGAAGGCCAGCTTCGGCATGACGGGCCGTTGGGCGCTGGCCAATCCGGGGCTGGTGAAACGCATTGCGCGCGACGGGAACGTCTTCATCAATCACACCTACGACCATCGCTCGTTCACCGGATACTCCACCAAAACCGCCCCGCTCACCGCCCGCCGGCGCCGCTGGGAGATCGTGCACACGCAAAGCATCATCCACCGGCTCACCGGCAAGACGCCGAAGCCCTTCTTCCGCCCGCCCTACGGGGATTACGATCCCGCAACGCTCACCCAGGTTCGCAGCCTGGGATATCGCTACATGGTGATGTGGACGATCGACACGTTGGGCTGGGAGGGTCTGACGCGCGAAGCCATCCTGCTCCGAACCCTCAGCCTGGTCAAGCCGGGCGCCATCATCC
>JBOGSL010000314.1:0-7455 GCA_050695395.1 Chloroflexota bacterium
GTGCCGGCTGATGCCGGCACACCCTCACCTCCCAATTGAAGATTCCGCGAAACATCGCTATGCTAAGAAGCAAAAGAGCAGTTTTCCACATCCTGCTCGGAAGGAGGCGGAGGGAAAGCGAGACCCGGCTCTGGCCGCGGCCAGATTGGAAGCAAGAATTTTCCCTTCATGGAGGAGAAGAACGTGCGAGCATTGCGATACCTTGGGCACGTGGGCGTAGCGACGGCTTTCGCCGGAACGCTACTGCTCTCCGCTCAAGCGCCGCTCTCGGCGCATACCATTCAGGCCAAAGGCATGCCCACTATTCGGATGGGTTACCTGGCCAACAATGCTAAGTGGGTACCAACCATGGACCCGGCCGAAATCACCGACACGGCCTCGTCCGACGTAGCCCACATGATCAACGCGAACCTGGTGCAGCTCGAGCCCAACGCCGCGCTCAAGCCGCAGCTGGCGAAATCGTGGACCATTAGCAAGAGCAAGAAGGTCTACACCTTCCATCTGAAGAACGCTCACTTCAGCAATGGAGACAAAGTCACCGCTCAGGATGTGGTGTTCTCCATTCGCCGCGCGCTTTCGAAGAAAGCCGCCTCCCCGGTTAACTACTACGACGCTCTGCTCCAGGGATACAACAACTACGTGGCCGGTAAGTCGGGGTACCTTGGCGTCAAAGCCCTCAATGCCTCGACCGTGCAGATGAAGCTCTCTGCCCCGGCGGTGTATTTCCTGTTTGCGCTCACGTACGACGTGAACGACGTGCTGGACCCTCGAGTGGTTCGAGGAACTCCGGTCGGTACTGGAGGTCCCTACCTGACCACGACGTGCAAGGCGAACGTTGGAGCAGGCCCGTTCAAGCCCGTGTGCGTGAACAACAAGACGAACGACGTGACATCGTTCTACAAGGCGGGCACCTCGCCGACCCTCACGCTCGTTCCGAACAGCCACTTCTACGGCAAGAAGGCTCACGTGCGCGTGGTCCTGCCGGCCATCGATTCCTACGATACGTCGTACCGCGAGTTCCAGGCCGGCGGCATCCAGGAGACCACCCTTCCGACCACCGACATCAAGGGTTGGAAGGGCAAGAAGGCGTACTTTCACTACCCCAGCTCGGGCATCGAGTACCTGGCGCCCAACGAGAAAGCCCGTCCCTTCAACAACGTTCACTGCAGGCTTGCGGTGGCGTACGCCATCAACCGCAAAGCTCTCGCCGGTAAGGTGCTCAACGGCGCTTACACGCCGCTGTACGATGTCTTGCCGCCACACTTCCTCGGTCACCTCAATGGCCATCCCGGGGTGCCGTACTACAACCCGACGAAGGCGAAGGCAGAGCTGAAGCAATGCCCGGGCGGCATCAACGTCACCATGGTCTATCGGCACGACACGACCGACCATGAGGCCGAGGCCTCGGCCCTCCAGGGGATGATGGCCGATGTGGGCATTAAGTTCCAATTGAAGGGCGACACCCGGGCCGATTGGCTGAAGGTCGTCTCCGCCCCGTTGCAGTCGACGCACACCGCGATCACCTACGACGACTGGTTCATGGACTACCCGGATCCGCAGGACTACTGCGACATCCTGTTGCATAGCCACTCGACGTACAACATCCAGGGCTTCGACGACCCCGCCTACGATCGGCTCATCGATCGAGCGCGGACCGACAGCAATGTGGCCTCGCGCGGGCGGCTTTATGCAACCGCCCAGAAGATCGTGCTGAACAACGGCGCGTTCATTGGAATGACCAACTACGGCAACTTCACGCTGGTCAGCCCCCATGTTCACGGCTTCGTGGGCAGCTTCTCCCTGGGAGACGTCTACCCCAAGAACAACGACTGGTCGAAGGTCTACGTGAAGTAGCAGACGGCCTGGAGATTACCCCCGTGGCTCGCGAGGGCCGCGGGGGTTTTCGGTTCTGTGCGTATAAAATGCGGGAAAGCGAGCGCGCATTGCTCAGCCGAACACATGAGACCATCGCGTGTCTAACCTCGTAGCCTTCACCGCGCGGCGTTTCCTGGCCATGATCGTGGTCGTGTATCTGATCGTGACCGTGGTGTTCTTCCTGGCGCATCTCTCTCCGTACGATCCCGTTCGCATCGACCTCGGCCAGCACTACCGTTCCCACAACGCCCAGGTTCTCCGCCACGAGTTCGGATTGGACAAGCCGCTCTGGCAGCAATACACGAGTTATTTGACGGGCCTGGTGCACGGGGATCTGGGTAAATCGGAGTCTCTGGACACCATTGGCCAGCCCGTGTGGGGCCTTCTGAAGTACGCCATACCGGTAACCCTCAAGCTCGGCTTCTACGCCCTGGCCCTGTCGTTGATCGTCGGCCTACCGGTCGGCTTGATGTCTGCGTTGAAACAGAACAGTTTTCTCGACCATGGCAGCCAGACCATCATGATGTTGTTCTACGCAGTCCCGGCGTTCGTGTTGGTCCCGATCGCCCAGGTGGTGTTCGGCGCCGACCTCAAGCTGCTGCCCGTCACGGGCTGGGGCGATCCCGGCGTACTTGGGCTCAAGGAGCTGATCCTTCCAGTGACGCTCTTTGCCGCCGGCCTCACCGGCTATTTCGCCAAGTCGTACCGAAGCTTCGTGCTGGAAGTGATGAGCCAGGATTACATTCGTACGGCGCGAGCTAAGGGGCTGAAGCAGCGCATCATCATCTACCTCCACGCCGTGAAGAACACGCTCCTACCGCTTGCGTCGATCGTCGGCCCTACCGTGGGCTATCTGATCGCCGGTGCCTTTATCATCGAGACCTTCTTCAGCATCCCCGGACTGGGCTACGTGACCGTGCAGTCGGTGCTGAATTCCGATTATTCGGTGATTGAGGCCACGACCATTCTGCTCGCCGTGTTCGTTGTCGTGGTGAACTTCTTCACCGATATCTTCTACGCCATGGTCGATCCGCGTGTCCGGCTGTAGGTGACGAGATGGTGCAAAAAGAAGGCTCACTGGGGCCGCCGTCGACCACCCCGGACCACGGTCTCGACACCGCGCCCGCCAGCATTCTCGAGATCGACGACGCTGACCTCTTCGGCAGCACTCGCGTCAGCTCCCCGAGCGGCGATGCCTGGCGACGTTTCAGACGCAACTGGGCCGCCATGGTCAGTCTGATCGTGATCGTCATTGTGCTGATCATGATCACCTTCGCCGCTCACATGCACAGCACCGACCCTCTCTTCCAGAACTTCAATGCGCTCAATCAGGGTCCCAGCGCGAATCACTGGTTTGGGACGGACGAAACCGGCCGCGACGAATACAGCCGCGTGCTGTACGGACTACGGGTACCGCTGATCGTAGGACTGGTGGGAACGGCCATCACGGTCGTGGCCGGCACGGTACTGGGCGTGATCTCGGGCTACTTTGGCGGCTTCGTCGACGGAGTGCTTTCCCGCTTCACCGACCTGATGTTTGCGTTCCCCGGCTTTACCCTGGCCCTGATCGTGGTCAGCCTGTTCGGCCAGGCGCTCGACGGCTACTTCGGAGGCGGCGGCCGTGTGCTCTTGCTCACGGTGGTCTTCGCCCTGGTGAGCTGGCCCTCGTTGATGCGATTTGTGCGATCCCTCGCTCTCGCCATGAAGGAGAGCCAATTCGTCGAGGCGGCGCGCACCTGCGGCACCTCCAGTTGGGGCATCATGTTCAAGCACCTGGTTCCGAACATGTGGGGCATGATCCTGGTGCAGGCCAGCTTCATCGTCATCGCCGTGATCAGCACCGAAACCATCCTGAGCATCTTTGGGCTTGGCGTGTCCGAGCCGAACCCGGATATCGGTCAGATGCTGTACGATGGCATCCAGCGCCTCGAGCAGAACTACTGGGAGGTGATCGCGCCGTCGATCGGCCTCACCGTCTCGATCCTGGCCTTCACCTTTATCGCCGACGGGTTGCGCGACGCGGTCGATCCCCGAGGACGCAACTAGCAGGGTCGGCGGGGATGCAGGGCCGAACCGGGATGTAGGGCTGGGCGAACACCCGCCGCATCTATGAAGTACCGCTCGGGCGGGCCGAAGCACGTGTGCCTCACGATTTCTTGCCGGCTCGTCCCTCCACCTTGATCTGGTTGCGCACATCCGTGACACCCGGGCTCAGCCAGGCGTCGTGGCCCGCGGCGAGCTTCGTGCGCTTGTGGCGAACGGTCCCTGTCAGCGAGGCCGTGCCATTGTCCACCTTCACCTCAATCTGCGCGGCGCTCGGCACCTGTTGGTCGTTGTCGATGGCGTGCTCGATGTGATGCTGGATATCGCTGTCCGTGTAGCTCAGGCTCCCGGCTAGCTGGCCGGTGGTTCCGTGATAGAACGTCCCGAAATCACCCGTGCCGAAGCCGCCCGGCGCACCGGCGCCATACGGGCCGGAGCCCGGCGGATAGATTCCCGTTTCGCCCTCGAGATCCGGGATGCCGTTGCGCGGATGGCCCGGCCCTCCTGGAATCGTCTCGTTGCCTGGCCCGTAGCCTCGCCCATACATGCCCATAGTGGTCCCTCCTGGTTGACTGTGTACGAGACCGGCAAGAGACATGCCGGAACGCACCGCCGCCCAAGCCCGGCGCCGCGGGCTGTGAGCCTCTGCTAGGGTAGAGGCAAGAAATAGAGCGAGGGGAAGCTGATGCAGACGCTGTCGAGCCGAACGTCCGCCGACATCATCGATGAGAACCGAGAGCACACCCTCTTCTCCTGGTCAGCGCAGGAGGATGTGGCGCCACTGTCCGTGGCCGGAGGACAGGGCGCCTGGTTCTGGGATCACGACGGCAACCGCTATCTCGATATGTCGTCGCAACAGGTCATCGCGCTAACGTTGGGACACCAGCACCCTCGGGTAGTGCAGGCCATCAAGGATCAGGCCGACCAGCTTTGCTACGCCGCTCCATCATTCGCGAACGAGCCGAAGGGCAAGCTGGGAAGAGCTCTCGCCCAGAAGACCGGGCTGGCCAAGGCGTTCTTTACGCTGGGCGGCGCCGAGGCCAACGAGAATGCCCTCAAGATGGCGCGGCTGGTTACCGGCCGCCAGAAGATCGTGAGCCGCTATCGCTCGTACCACGGAGCAACATTGGGTGCGATGAGCGTCTCCGGCGAGTACCGGCGCTGGGCGGTCGAGCCCGGCGTTCCAGGCTCGATTCGCGTGCCGGACCCGTTCGTGTATCGCTCTCCCTTCGGTGATGATCCGGAGACGGTGGGGCGCAAAACGGTCGAGGTCACCGAGGAGATCATCCAGTACGAAGGCCCGGAGACCATCGCGGCGATGATTGTGGAGGGTGTCACGGGCTCCAACGGCGTGCTGATCCCGCCTGACAACTACTACCCGCTCCTCCAGGAGATGCTGGCCCGGTACGGCATCTTGCTGATCATCGATGAGGTGATGAGCGGCTTCGGCCGCACCGGCGAGTGGTTCGCCTTCCAACACTGGGGCGTCAAGCCGGACATGATCACCATGGCCAAGGGGCTCACCAGCAGCTACCTCCCGCTTGGCGCCGTCGCGGTGAGCCGGGAGATCGCCGATTACTTCGAGGAGCACACGCTCTGGGCCGGACTCACCTACGCCGGCCATCCCATGAGCTGCGCGGCAGGCGTGGCGGCAATTGAGACGTACGAGGACGAGGGGCTGATCGAGCGGGCGCGCGACCTTGGCGAGACAATTCTCAAGCCGCGTCTCCTGGAGATGCAGGAACGGCATCCCAGCGTCGGCGAGGTTCGTTCGCTAGGCCTGTTCAGCGTGCTCGAACTGGTGAAGGATCGCGAATCCAGGGAACCGCTGTCCCCGCTCTACGGCAAGCAGCATCCCGCCATGGGCGCCATGAAGCGCTTCACCCGCGCCCGGGGCGTCGACATCATGACGCGCTTCAACTGGCTGTTCGCTTGTCCGCCACTGGTTATCTCTCGCGAGGACCTTTCGATGGGTCTGGACGTGATCGATGCGGCGCTAGTGGAGGCGGATCAAGCCGTAGGCTAACTGCAAACGCAGGGTGTCTGGGAGACCGGCCCCTACCCGGCCCTCTGCGCCTCCGGCACGGCAACTCGCGCCGCCGGAATATCGAACGCCAGCACCGCCATCAGTATTCCCGCCAACGCCACCGGGCCAAACGCGGCCAGGGGAAAACCGGACGTGTCCCAGACGAACCCGCCGAGGAGCGAACCGAAAAAAGGGCAAGCGTACGCGATGGCGAAGATCGCCGAGCTGAAGCGATGGACATCGCCTCGCGCAGCCAGGATGGGCGGCAGAGCCAGGCTCAAGACAAAGACATTCGCGGTCGAGAATCCCATCAGCGCAGCGAACACCGGGACCCACACGCCACCGAAACCGAAGCTGGCCGCGGCGACAATCGTGAGCAGACCAAACGCGATCACCGGTAGGCGCCGCCCGATGATGTGGCGCGGAAGGATCGCCACCACGAAGGTCGCGGGTAGCTGGCTCAGATTGAGGCTGATCAGGGCGGGCGTGATGTACGCAGCGTGGTGCGTCGCCTGCAAATAGGTCGGGATGAAGGCGTTGCTCGTGAAGTAGGCGGTCGACGCCCCGCCGAAGATCAAGCCGACACGCCAGATCAGACCGTTGCGCCAGTCCGGCCACCACCGAGTGCCATCGATCTTGATCGACGGCGTCGCTCCGCGCCGGTTCAGAGCGACGGCAAGCGCGACGACCATCACAGGGATCGACCAGACGGCCAGAGTCGCGTCCCAGCCACCCAGAACGGAGAGCAGAAGCGGGACGGTGACGGAGGCCGCCACGATCTCGCCAATCAGGAAGCCGTTTGAGTAGACCGCGGTCGCCACCGCGGTTCGCGCCGGGAACCACTCGCGCACCAACGACGGTAGCGCGGGCTGGGAGATGGCGATACCGATCCCCATGATGAAGGTCATGGCAAAGAGCACGAGCGCCGAGCCGGCAATACCGCGCGCCGCGCCGGCTACGGCGATGAGCAACAGGCCGAGGATCAGCGTCCGGCGAGCACCGCCGCGGGCGATCAGAAGCGAGCCGGGGATCGCGCCGGCCGCCAGCAGGAGCACGGGGAGTGAGGTGAGCGCGCCCACCTCGCCCTCGTTCAGTCGTAAAACCCGGTGGATGGTGGGCAGCAATGGCGGCACCGAGAGGATGGTCAGGCGCAGGCAGTTGCCCGCCAGCCACAGCAGGGCAAATGATGGGAGCGACGCAAATCTACCGCCGCCGTCCCTGCGCGCTTCCATCATCCAGCATACGGGCAGGGGCACGTCTGTGAGACCCGGAACGAAGCTCGAGAACCGGGCCACGCGTTTGGCCACGCCCCTCGACTGCGACGTGACCGGGCGCTACGTAGCACGAAAGAGCACCGCCCGCGTCCTCTCCCCGCGGCCTACCTCCGGGTTGTCATTCTCCACGTCGTCAGAAGCCCAGCCGCCATCAACAGAACGATGCTGCCGAAGGCGATCGCCAGTCGCTCGCTCAACGGCATCCCGGGATCCGGATCCATCGCAGCGATCTCGGTT
>JBOGSL010000315.1:0-1587 GCA_050695395.1 Chloroflexota bacterium
GCAGAATACCCATCGAGGTAGCCGACCAGATTGCGCCCTTGAGGCCCATGCCCGCTTCCGTCAACCCCAGGTGCAGCGGTTGGCGTGTGCGCTGGGCCAGCTTGCGGTAGACGGCGATGAGGTGCAGCGGGCGCGACACTTTGCAGGAGATGATGATCTGGTCCTCGCGCAGGCCGCATTGCAGCGCCAGTTCGGTGGATTCGACCGCGGAGAGCACCATGCACTCGTTGATGATCTCCTCGGAGCTGAGACCGAGATTGCGGTCGGTGTTCTCCTGCATTTTGCGCATGACCAGCTCTTGGTTGAGCGAGCCGCCGTTCACGCCGATGCGCACCGGCTTGCCGTGATCCCGCGCGACGCTGCAGATGGTGGCGAACTGCTCGTCGCGGCGCTTGCCCGCGCCGACATTGCCGGGGTTGATGCGATATTTGTCAAGCGATTCGGCGGCGCCGGGATATTTCGTGAGCAGCACGTGCCCGTTGTAATGGAAGTCGCCAATCAGCGGCGCGCGGCAGCCGGCGTCCAGCATGCGCTTTTTAATTTCGGCCACGGCGGCCGCGGCTTCGGGCACATTCACCGTCACGCGAACCATTTCCGAGCCGGCGGAAGCAAGTTCGATGCACTGGCGGGCGGTGCTTTCGATATCGGCGGTGTCCGTGTTCGTCATGGACTGAATGACGATGGGAGCGCCACCGCCGACCTGGACATGCCCAACCTTCACCGTATGCGTTTTGTTCCGTTCGATCAGGGGGAAGCTCCTGGTGCAGCAGGATGAAACGCAATTATATCGCGATTTGGGTCAGCGGCGGCGGAGTGAAGTTACGAAGGCGGGTTTACGAACGGCCATGTGTGTCCGCTGTGGCGCGGACGAGTGCGCTGTGGTGGACTGCTAAGAAAAAGGCGGCCATCTCGGTATTGCCCGCGTGGCCGCCTTTTGGCTGAGCTTGATCTGGTTACGCTGCCCGGTCGATGCGACGGGCCTGCGTCGATTCTGCCGCCATTCCTCCCTGCAGAGCGCCCCCGATAGCGCCGAGCCATCCCAGGAAGAGCGCCACGAAGCCAATCCAGCCGAGATCGGCAAATACAGTCAACATGTAGCTGCTGTGAGCGCCGCCGGCTACTCCTTCGCCACCGCTCAATACAGCGCCACTAAGGGCGACAATGATCACAACCGAGATTACCGACAGACCAAACATTGTCGTTGCATGCATAACGCTATCACTATGCGTGTGGCTGTCCGAAAAATGGGTGGTTACACGGCCAGCGACGTACATAGCGATTATCGTTAGAACGATTCCCCAGATTCCCATCCCTATGCCCATTCCGGTAACCGGGTTTGCGGCATTGGGGCTTGCGTTCGTGGCAAAAATCGCTTCGCCTAACAGGCCAAAAATCGACCATATAGCCGCGAAGGCGAAAACCCCGGCCCAAATCGCGCCCCAATCCGGTTTCCCGCGGTACCTAACAGCTTCATTTTGAATTGCAAAGTCCGCCATATCCTCCTCCAGTTCTAAACAGCGATTCTGATGGCCCTCTCCACCGCGAATTCCGACCAAAACCATTGGTCGTTTCAAGGACCGTACACCC
>JBOGSL010000316.1:0-2573 GCA_050695395.1 Chloroflexota bacterium
GTCGATGAGCACTTGTCTTTGGCCGCTCATGTCGTCGACCAGACGTATGTCACTCCGGCTGGACACCAGGGATATTTGGAACCTCAGGCATGCGTCGCCCAATGGAACACCGATGACACCCTCGAGCTGTGGCTACCGAACAAAACGCCATACCGGCTGAGGGACCAGCTTTCAGCTTGCCTCGGAATACCGGCTGGGTCGATCGAACTCCACCCGGTAGCGATCGGAGGCGACTTCGGCGGCAAGGGTTCGCCCATGATGGCTCCCCTATGTGCGGAGCTTTCTCGACTGTCCGGACGCCCTGTGCGTCTCGCTCTCCGCTATACGGAGGATTTGACCTCCACTAACCCCCGCCACCCTTCTTCGATCCGGGTTCGCATCGGCTGCGACGAGGACGGTCGGCTCATGGGTCTGCATGTCGACGCGGTTCTCGATGGCGGCGCTTATGCCGGCTACAAGCCGATGCCGGAAGTGGCGCTTCGCGGGGTTGGTCATGCCGCCAGCTCGTATCGTGTAGCAGCCGTTTGTATCGAATCCCGCATCGCTTATACGAATACTGTGCCAAAGGGCCACGCGCGCGCCCCCGGTTCGCCGCAGGTAACGTTCGCAGTCGAGTCGGCGCTCGACGAGCTCGCTGCATGCTCGAATCTCTCACCATGGGAGCTCCGCCGACGGAATATTCTTGCCGCTAAAGAAGTCGGGCACGAGGGCATTCCCTACGTCGAACATCGAGGGGCTGCGGTGCTCCAGCGCGCGGCGGCAGTGAGCAGGACGGTCGAACCACCACCCGGCATGCTTCACGGCCTCGGCGTAGCCTTGTATGACCGCCCCACTGGGCTCGGATACACGAGCATAAGTTTGACCGAGCGTACCGACGGCGGGGTCGATGTTGGTGTCGGCGTTCCCGATACTGGTACCGGGAGCCACACTGTCGTGCGCACAACGCTTGCTCAGGCCCTGGGGTTAGATCGAGCCATGATCAACGTCCGCCATCTCCCGACGAGCGACCTGCCTGGTGATCAGGGCGTAGGGGGAAGCCGCGTCACCGCGACGCTCAGTGCAGCTGCCCAGCGCGCTGCTGAGCGGTGGAACACGCCAGGGCACGCTAGGTCTATAACGGTCGAGCTACACGGCGAACTCGACAATCCCGTGACTTCCTACTGCGTCCAAGTGGCACAGGTGGCCGTCGACCCGGCAACTGGACGAATTCAGCTACTCGACCTTCTCAGCGTTGTCGACGTGGCCAGCGTGGTGCACCCTGGGTCACACCAGAGTCAAGTCGATGGCGGCGCGGTGATGGGTATCGGGTTTGCTCTCCATGAGGATCTAGAACTCGACGACGGCCAGGTGTGGGCCGCCAATCTCGGGGATTTCAAGATCCCTTCGATTCGCGACGTGCCGGCTCTGCGCACTGAACTTCTAACAGGCGCTCAAGGCATCGGCGCGTCAAACGTGAAGTCGATCGGCGAGCTGCTCAACTGCGCCGTTGCTCCTGCAATCGCAAACGCAGTCTTCGCGGCCTCAGGCGTCCGGCTGCGTCACCTCCCACTTCGGGCTGAGGATGTCTGGCAGGCTCTCCAGAACATCCCCCACGGGCATCCATCGGATCGATCGAAGCAATAGCACGATGCGGATGTCACTGAACGGTGTTTCCACTGAATTGGACGCCGAGCCAACGGACCTGCTCCTGGACGTAGTACGGCGTGCCGGCTGTACCGGAGTGAAGGAGGGATGCTGGATCGGCGTGTGCGGCGCCTGCACTGTGATCGTCGATGGCTTGCCAGTAAGCAGCTGCCTCTATATGGCGGGCTGCGCCGCTGGGGCCGACGTATGGACCGTGGAGGGCCTCACGGCACGTGATCCTCGACTCGTCGACGCGTTTGCCGAGGCGGGTGCGATCCAGTGCGGGTTCTGCACCCCGGGGCAAGTGACCCTCGCATGGTGGCTAGCGAATCGCGAAGCCAAGCGCAACGGAGTCCCAAAGGCAACCACCGACGTGGATGACGTCACCGACCTCATGGCTGGAAACCTGTGCCGCTGTACCGGCTACCAGGCCATCCGAAAGGCAGTGGATACTTATCGTGCCGGCCACTGATTTCGTCGTTCCGTCGACGATCACAGAGGCCGTTGGCGTGCTCGGTGACGACGGCACCTACCTTCTCGGCGGCGGAACGGCCCTGACCCTACTGATGAAGACCGGCATGCTTGAGGTGTCGCGACTCGTATGGCTAGGGAAAATCTCCGCGTTGCGCACTATCTCAGAGCGGAACGGTGCTCTTCGCATCGGTAGCGGTGTAACGCTGTTAGAGATCGCTGAATCTCCAGTCGTACGGCGACATTGCCCCAGCCTGGCCCGCGCAGCCGGCCTTGCCGCCAATGTTCGCGTCCGGGCGGTGGCGACTCTTGGCGGCCACCTCGTCCATGCGGATCCGCGCCAGGACTGCCCCCCGGCTCTCCTAGCCAGCTGCGCGAGCGTGCATCTAGCCTCGAGCGAAGGCGAACGAGCGATGGCTCTTGATGAATTCCTGGTATCGCTAATGGAGACGGTAATCACGCCTACGGAAGTGCTCACC
>JBOGSL010000317.1:0-19812 GCA_050695395.1 Chloroflexota bacterium
CGTCTGATACGCGGAACGTGTGGCTGGGAAGGGCCGCCGCTGCCGTTTTGCATGCGGAACCCTGGGCTGCCAGACCAGCCGGTTTTGTCTGATTATACGAATCGATCGCTTGCTTGAGATTCGCGCTGGTCTGGCTGAGCGAGACGTTCGCACCCGAGGAGCCGCAGCCGGCAAGAAAGAGCAAAGGGATGACGGCGGAGAGAAGTATCTTCAACGTGCAGTTCCGTTCCCAGAATAGCTGCTGGCGACCGCCGTCCAGTATCCCTCATGGGCGAGGCGCCCAGCTGCCGCGTGCGCTCCGTCCCGGTGGTCAAACAGGCCGGCGCAGGTGGGCCCGGTTCCCGAGACAGTTGCGCCTCGGGTCGCGAGCGCCGCGACGTACTCGTAACATCGTCTGGCCTCGGGATACAGGCCGAAGAGTGTCTCGGCCAGTCCGTTGATGCCGAACCTTACCTCGCGGTCTCGCTCTATACTCTCGGCCACACGCCGAGTGATCTCACCCCCGGACCATGCGGATTGAGGAAGCGCGTCAAAAACCGCGGAGGTGGGAACCCTCAATCCGGGGCGAGCCAGCACGTACCAGGCTGTCTTCGGCTCCGGCAGAGGAGCGACCAGCTCGCCTCGGCCGCCTACCAGGGCAGTCCCGTTTCGAAGGAAGAACGGAACATCTGACCCGACCATGGCGGCCACTCGGTGCAAGGTCTCAGCCGAGACGTCCATACGGCCCAGATCGCGAGCGGCCAGGAGCGCTGTCGCCGCATCGCTGCTACCGCCGCCGAGACCGCCGCCCACCGGAATGGCCTTCTCCAGCTCAACCTCCCATCGATCCTGGGAATCTGTCTCGGCAGCCAGCGCATCCAGGGCTCGACCGACGAGATTGTTCTGTTGTAGCTGCGGGTCGCCCGTTCGAACGACGGTGCGGCTCGAACTCGCAAATGTCAGGCGGTCGAAAAGGGTGACCGTCTGCATGACGCTCAGTAAACGGTGAAAGCCGTCCGGCCTCGTCCCCAGCACCTCGAGAGACAGGTTGATCTTGGCCGGAGCGAGGCGCGTCGCCGGAACGGAATCGGCCCTCAAGGCTTACTGGTCGCCGTGCCCGCGGGCATGGATAAGGGCCAGCCCTTTCAGAGTGAGGTCTTCGTCCTGAACCTGGACGGTGCTCGCTAGCGGCGCAACCAACTCCGCCAGTCCGCCGGTGGCGATTACCGCTGCTCGCTCCCCAAGCTGCAGGCGAAATCGCGAGACGAGCCCATCAACCAAGCCGGCGTAGCCGTACAGAATGCCGGCCTGGAGGCTTTGGCGCGTCGTCACTCCAATGGCTTCCGGCGGCGCCTCGAGAGGGACAGGCGTAAGTCTCGCGGCGTGGGCAAAGAGGGCGTCTTGCGAAATCTCCAGCCCGGGCGCGATGGCGCCTCCTACATAAGCGGGCTCGGCCGAGACGGCATCGAAGGTGGTCGCCGTGCCGAAATCCACCACCACTGCCGGCGCACCATACTCGGCAATCGCCGCGACAGCGTTCGCAATGCGATCTGCTCCCACCGCCTCTCTGGGACAGTAGTGAACGGGCAGGCCCGCATCGATCTCCGGCGTGACAACCACGGGGTGGAGATCGAGCCGCGATTGCAGCGATCTGATCATGGTCTCCTGCGCAACCGGAACGACACTGCCGATGATCACGTCTGTCACATCCGGGAGCGCCTGGTGGGACAGGGTAAACAACGAATTTAGCAGAACGGCATACTCGTCGGCCGTGCGACTGGTGTCCGTGGTGATACGCCATCGATCGACGAGTTTGCCGCCGGCAAACAGGCCAGCCACGGTATTCGTATTTCCTACATCAACGGCGAGCAGCACGGCATCTTACTTTAGCGCCATCAATCATTCGCGATAGGATGATGCGATGTTTGTGCTTGGCCTGCTTGTCGGTCCGGCGATCGGTCTTGCCCTTGGATTCTTGCTCCCGCGAGCGGGCGGCGGAGTGCCGTGGCTGGGCCCGATTGTGGTCGGGCTCGTTGTGATATTCCTTCTCTTTGCCGGCTTTGTGCCTCTGGAACTGAAGATCGGATTGCTCGCAGGCCTGGTTCTCGGATTTCTGCTCGACGGGACCGCCTATCTCGCCGGTAATACAGAGCAAAGCGGCCATGATCCGTCCGGCACGCAAGCGTGAAGATCGCTCAGGGGCCGAGCGTCCATCTCATCGGGCGCAGTCAGATCGATCACAGCGCGGTCGATCGCTTTCTGGACGAGAACGCCGTCGCGTGGTCCACTGACGGTGATAGCGGGGCGGAGCTGATCTCAGAGTTGGCGGGACGCGTCTGCTACATGTCGTTTGGCGATCGACAGGGACGCCGAAGCAACCGTGAGTATCTAGAAAATATCATCGAGCTCGCCCATGGCTCGGTACTCGAGCACGTGGTCTGGACCTTCATCGTCAGCGGCGTCTCGCGCTCGTTCAGCCACGAGTTGATCCGACACCGGGCCGGCTGGGCGTACAGCCAACTGTCGCAGCGCTACGTGGACGAATCAGATACGGAATTCGTCGAGCCCGATATCATCGCGGCGGATCAGGAGATGCACGAGATCTGGCTGAAATCCGTCGAGCAATCGCACGAAGCCTACTGCCTGCTGGCTTCGGCTGTGGAGGAGAAGGTCGCGACTCAGCAGCCTGAGCTTCAGCGACGGAATCGCCGCAAGCGTGCTCGAGAGGCGGCGCGCAGTGTGCTGCCCAATGCGACGGAAACCAAGATCGTGATGAGCGCAAACGCCCGCGCGCTGCGGCACTTCATCGAATATCGGGGCGCGGCGGACGCCGAACCGGAAATTCGCAGTGTGGCCCTGCAGGTGCTCGAGATCATGCGCGTGGAAGCGCCGAACATATTCGGGGATTACCGGCTGGAAGAAGACGGCGCAACCACGGTGAGCGCCACAGAACATCCGAAGGTGTAGGACTCGTGCGGCGGCTAGGCCCGAAAGCGTGTAAGGCCGGGCCTTCCACGACCGTCACAGACACGTAGCTCGGGGCTCTGTCCCCGTGCCCGAGCAAAGCGAGGCGCCTCTCCGGCGTGTCCCAACGCGTCGGAAAGCGAACACTTCCCCTCGCTTCGCTCGGGCACGGCCGCAGAGGGCCGAGCTACATGGTTGCGGGCGACCACGGAGGGCCCGGCTACGACATCGAGGGCGGAAATGTAGCTCGGGGCCCTGTCCCCGTGGCGCGAGCGAAGCGAGGGCCACTGTCCGACTTAGAAGTGACGCCAGCCGAGCTGGCGCAAGGGGACCCGCTTCCCGCCAACTTCTTCCAGCAACACTCCGTGTTCCAGCGACAGAATAGTGCCGACTTGATATAGATTCGAGCCGCTTCGCTGCCGCGCGGCTTCAATATCATCCGGCGCAACGGCGATAAGCAATTCGTAATCCTCGCCTCCGAACAGTGCTACATCAAGAGCCCGTTTACCGAGCCGGTCCGAGGCAGCGCGCGCCGCCAACCCGATGGGAACATCCGCCGCATAGATTACAGCGCCAACCTCTGACGCATTGGCCAGGTGATGAAGGTCCCCGCCGAGCCCGTCGCTGAGGTCCATCATGGCATGGACCAGCCCGCTCGCCGCCAACCTTTGACCGACTTGCAGTCGCGCTTGCGGAATGGGGACCGGCTCGCTGGCCGATTCCAAGTCCGCCAGCATGCGCGCCGCGGCCGCTTCGCCCAGCACGCCGGTAACCACCAGGGCGTCGCCAACCTCCGCTCCGCTGCGAAGCACGAGCTGATCCTTCGGCACTCGGCCAAGTACGGTAACGTCTATCGCAAGCATCTCGGCCGCCGAAAGGTTGCCGCCTACCACTGCCACCCCGGCAGGCTGAGCCAGGCGATTGATTCCGCGGTACAACTCGTCCAGGTATTTTTCGGGAAGATCGGGAGGCACCGCCAGTGAAACCAGCGCCGCAAAGGGACGGCCGCCCATCGCGGCAATATCGCTGAGGTTGACCGCCAGCGCACGCTCGCCGAGGTCTTGGGGCGCGACGCGATCGCGGACGAAATGGACTCCTTCGACGAGCATGTCGACCGTGGCCAGCAGATAGTCGGGACCCGGCTCGTCCAGGACCGCTGCATCGTCTCCGATTCCTACGGCGGCCGTCTTAGCGTTCACCATGGCCGCGATCCGATCGATCAGCTCGAACTCGTCTGAATGCGTCATGTGCGATTCTAGGGGGAGGTTCCCGGGAGGCTGCGGTAATGAGCGAAGGAACGGTCGAGAGCTTTCTGCACACGCACCACCAGGCCACCTTTGCGACCATCCGCAAGGATGGGCGTCCTCAGTTGAGCAGCGTGGTCGCGGCCTATCGAAACGGACAGCTCTGGATCTCGATCACGGAAGATCGCGCAAAGTACAAGAACCTCAAGCGCGACCCGCGTTGCACCGTTCTGGTGCTGGGCGACACCTTCTGGCAGTACCTCACGGTCAGCGGCACGGCCTCAATGATCTCGATACCGGCGGCTCTACCTCTGCTGCGCGAGTACTACGTGGGGGCGGCAGGACGCGAGCATCCCGACTGGCAGGAGTACGATCAAGCCATGCTGGCGGAAAAACGGGTCCTCGCTCAGATTTCGATCGATCACACTATCGCGAACGGTATCTAGCTCACGGATAGATCGACCGGGCGTGGGTTGCCTTCGAGACCGTCCGAACGGCGACGATATATGCGGCGAGGCGCATGTTCACGTCGTTCTCTTGGGCCGTGCGGAGCACCTGCCCGAAGCTCTCCCGCATGATGTTGTCAAGCTTGTCGTTGATCTCGCCCTCGCTCCAGAAAAAGTGTTGGAGATCTTGCACCCATTCAAAATACGACACCGTGACGCCTCCGGCGTTGGCGAGAATGTCGGGGACAAGAAAAACTCCCTTCCCCTGCAGGATTTCGTCCGCGTTGGGAGTGGTGGGGCCGTTGGCGCCCTCGACGATGATCTTCGCGTGGATCTTGTTTGCGTTCCGATCGGTGATCTGATTCTCGAGAGCCGCGGGCACAAGCAATGTGACCGGAAGCTCGAGTAGATCCTCGTTGCTGATCACTGTCACATTGGAGAGTCCCTTGAGCGAGCCGTGCTCCTGGACGAAGCGAATCACATCCGGAATGTTTAACCCCGCTGCGTTATAAACGCCGCCGGTGTAATCGCTGACAGCCACCACCTTGACGCCTTGATCTGCCAGCAACCGGGCGGAGTTGCTGCCGACGTTGCCAAATCCCTGGACCGCCGCCGTGGAATTGGCGGCGTCGAAGCCCTTGTGCTTCATGGCCTCCATGCTGATGATCATCACGCCGCGGCCGGTGGCCTCATTGCGACCCTCCGACCCGCCGATTTCGATCGGTTTGCCTGTCACGATCGCAGGCACGGAATGACCCTGGTTCATGCTGTAGGTGTCCATCATCCACGCCATGGTCTGCGCGTTAGTCCCGACATCGGGAGCAGGAATGTCTTGATCGGGACCAATCAGGATGGAGATTTCGGAGGTGAAGCGACGGGTAAGATTTTCGAGTTCGTGCTCGCTGAGGTCGCGAGGATCGACAATCACACCACCCTTTGCGCCGCCAAACGGCAGATTGAAGATGGCGCACTTCCACGTCATCCACATCGAGAGCGCCTTCACCTCGGACATGGTCACGTCCGGATGGAATCGGATGCCGCCCTTTGTGGGTCCGCGGTGCAGGTTGTGCTGCACGCGGAAACCGGTGAATATTCTGATGGAGCCGTTGTCCATATGGACGGGGAAGTGGACGATGAGGATGCGCTGAACGTTGCGAAGAATCTCACGAACCCCGGGGTCCAGATTCAGAAACTGCGCCGCGGCGTCGAACTGACGCTGAGCGATGGAGAACTGATCGGGGTAGCCCTCGACCTCGTGCTCGATCTTGGCGACCTCTGTGCTTTGCACCCGTATCACACCTTTCCTGCCGGGCCGGCCGGCCTCATGTTGTGCCGTAAGAGAAGCAGAGAATATGCCAACCTTCCATCTAACTATGCACCTTCGCCTCGCGTTGCGAGCAAACTAGGGAATGACCAGATCGCGGCTGCCGGCCGTTGTCCGTCTCGTACACCCTTTCCCGGTGGCTACGGTCACCATCATGTCGCTGTTCTTATTGGTCATCACGTCGACCGGCGGTCTGTCGCAGGCCCGCTTGTTACAGGCGCTTCTGGCCGTCGTGATGTCCCAAATTGCTATCGGGTCGCTCAACGACTACCTCGATCGGCTCTCAGATCAAGTGGGCCAGGCGCACAAACCGATTCCGGCTGGGGAGATCAACCCGCCCCTGGCTCTTGCAATCGCGCTGGGAGCGCTCGTCGCGTTCGTTGTCGTGGCCTTCTGGTCCGGGCTCGCCACTCTCATCGTTCTCGGCCTGGGCACGGCTTTCGGCCTTGCTTACGATCTCTGGCTCAAGCCGACACCTCTGAGCGTGCTTGGCTACCTGGGCGGCTTCCTGTGCCTTCTCGCCTGGGTCTGGATCCTGTCCGGCCGCGACTGGATGTGGCTGCCCGCGCTTTTCCCCGGCGCCGCGCTGCTGATCATCGCCGCCCACATTGCCCAGTCGATGGCGGATATTGAAGCAGACGTCTCACTTGGCCAGCGTGGCCTGGCGGTCTTGCTCGGCCCGCATCGCAGTTTGCGAGCTGTAACTTCTCTGTCCCTTCTGGCCGCCGTGGCCGGACTAGCTCTCTGCCTTGGGTCACGATCTCTGCCGTCAACCGTCATCCTGGCCGCCGGGGTGGTCCTCGTGTTAGCCGCCGGGCGGTTGTCGCGAGGGAGGGAGTTGACCCGTGATCTTCGCATGCAGATTTTTCACGTCACGGCTCCGGGCATGGCGCTTATCGGCCTCGGCTCCCTGCTGGCTCTGATCCACATCTCCTAAATCCCGCTGTAGAATGGGCCTAAGGATTTGCATATATGCCTTCGATGTCGGATGTTCTCCGCGCTGCCAGAGCCGCCACAGCAGAAACGGATGTGCGTACCGCTGCTGAGCGGTTTGGGCAGGGAACGCAGTTGATCGACGTACGGGAAAAGAGCGAGTGGGATGAGGGGCACGTCCAGGGCGCCGTCCACGTTCCGCGCGGCTATCTGGAGCTCCGCATCGAGAACGTGGCGCCGGATAAATCTGCTCCCGTCCTGCTGTACTGCGCCGGTGGAACGCGCTCTCTCCTGGCGGGAAAGACCCTTCGAGACATGGGCTACACGGACGTCACTTCGGTGGCGGGAGGCTTCTCTGCCTGGAAAGATTCGGGTCTGCCGTTCGTCATTCCTCGCACGCTCTCGGCAACCCAATCGCAGCGTTACAGCCGCCACGTGCTCATTCCGGAAGTCGGCGAAGAGGGGCAGCTCAAACTACTGGACGCGAAGGTACTTCTGGTTGGCGCGGGTGGTCTCGGGTCTCCGTCGGCTCTGTATTTGGCCGCCGCCGGCGTCGGCACGCTAGGAATCGCAGACGCTGACGTGGTGGACGTGACCAACTTGCAGCGCCAGGTCTTGCACACCACCGACCGGGTGGGTATGTCGAAAGTCGAGTCGGCGCGGCAGACAATCGCCGCACTTAACCCCGATGTAAAGGTCATCGGCCATGAGACGCGTCTCGACGCCGACAATATCCGCCAGATCATATCGGGGTACGACATCGTGGTTGACGGAGTGGACAATTTCGATACCCGCTATGCCATCAACGATGCCTGCGTCGCGCTCCGCAAGCCAAACGTATCCGCCAGCATTCTGAGCTTCGACGGCCAGATCACAACGTTCGTGCCGGGCGGCGCGTGCTATCGGTGTCTCTACCCCGAACCACCCCCGGCAGCTCTGGCTCCGACCTGAGGAGAAGCGGGTGTCCTGGGCGTGCTCCCGGGAATCATGGGGCTCATGCAAGCGAACGAGGTGATGAAACTCATACTTGGCATCGGAGAAACGCTTGCCGGCCGTCTCTTGATGTTCGACGCACTGAACAGCTCGTTCTACGAGTTGAAGGTGCGGCGCAATACCGCCTGCCCGGTCTGCGGCAATCCGCCTGAGGCGAACGTAGCATAAGCACGGCGCCATTACACGGTTCGCCCGGATTGGAATAGAGATTGCGTTCGGGGAGACACGTGAGCCAGTCGAGGACGGGTCGAGCCATTCTGTTTGCCAATCCTCGGAGCGGTCAGGCTCGTCGGTGGCTCTTTTCGGTCGTGGAGGAAGCCCGCAAGCAGGGGGTCGAGTTGGCATCGACTCACTTTGATCTGGAACCGCAGAGCGTTGCGCGAGCGCTGTCCGCAGCCCGAGAAGCTGGGATCGATGTGGTTTTGGTCGCCGGCGGCGATGGAACGATCGGCTCGGTGGCCCAGCACCTCATCAACACCGATTTCATTCTGGGGGTGCTCCCGGCGGGTACCTCCAACGACTTTGCACGCAGTTTGCTCGTGCCGCTCAGCCCGCCCGAAGCCCTCGCGGTGATCAGTCGCGGCGTCGTTTCGCGCGTCGACGTCGGCAAGATCGGCAACCGTTACTTTCTTCACGCCGCCACGGTTGGAATCAATAGCGCCTTCGCTCGGGCGGCTCAAGACCTTCGAGATCGCTTTGGCCGGGTCTCATATCCGCTGGCGTGGGCCGGCGTATACCGAGCACGAAAAACCTTTTGCGCCACCCTCACATTCGAGGGCGGAGAGCGAGAGCTGCAAGGTTATGAGGTAGCCCTGGTGAATGCCCCGGTGTACGGGGGAGCACTGGAACTCGAGATAGCAGGGGCGGATCTCACCGATCATCGACTGCAGGTGGTTGTGATAGAGGACCTGGAGCTGACTCACCTGCTTCGAACTCTTCCTCTGGCTCTATGGCGGCAGAGAATACGGTTTCCGGAGGTGGACAGACTACACGTGCAATCCGGTACGCTCAGCACCAATCCTCCCTTGTCGATCACCACGGACGGAGAGGTTGCCGGCGAAACCCCGGCGGACTTCTCGGTGCTGCCGGGCGCCCTTCGTGTGTTCGTGCCGATGAATTTCCTGGGAGACGAGCGTGCAGCGGCTGTTTGAGCTCGACTACCTTTTCTACCGTCTGGTACACCAGACCTGGCGATTGCGCCGGCTGGACCCCGTCATGGTGCTCCTCTCGGCGCTGGGAACCAAGGGAATCGTGTGGATATGCATCGATCTGACGATTGCGCTCTTCGGAGGCGACAGGGGGAGGAAGGCCGCCTTGGTCAGCTTCGCGGCGCTACTGCTTGCGGAGGGAACAATCAATCTGATCCTCAAGCCCGCGGTACAGCGCGCTCGGCCCTTCGCGTCCGGCCTGCTAACGTCTCTCCTCGTCGCGGCGCCGGGTCCGAACTCCTGGCCCTCAGCTCACGCGGGCTCGTCGCTGGCGGCGGCGATCGTGATAGCCGCGGCCTATCCCTCGTGGTCGCTCGTCGTAGTGCTGTTGGCGACGGCTGTCGGGTACTCACGTGTCTACGTCGGTGTTCACTACCCACTCGACGTTCTGGCCGGGTTTGGCGTGGGTCTTCTGGCCGGCGGGGTGTGCCTCCTCCCGTTGCTCTCGCTCGGAGCATAATCTAGGAAACGAGGGGGAGGGAGTTTCGTGGCGACCATACGAATTCCGCCTGTCCTGCGGTCTCAGGCCGGAGGACAGCGTCAGGTAGAGATCGAGGGCGGCACGGTTGGGCAGACACTTCGAAACCTGACCGTACAGTTCCCGGCGTTGAGCAGGCAGATCTTCGATGATGGACAGCTTCAGCCGTACGTCAACGTCTACCTCAACGATCAGGACATTCAGTACATGCAGCAACTCGACACGCCGGCGAGCGCGGGAGACACCATCACGATCCTGCCCGCTATGGCCGGAGGCTTTGAGTAGCGTGCCGGAGGACACCGCCCATTCGTTGCTTGAGGCGATCGGCAACACGCCTGTGGTTGAGCTGCGGCGAATAGCTCCCAAGCCGGGTATCCGGCTCTTTGCCAAGCTGGAAGCAGCTAATCCGAGCGGCAGCGTCAAGGATCGAGTGGCGCGTGCTCTAATCGAAGAGTTTGAGAGCCGGCGCGACCGGGAGTACATGCTGCTCGAGCCCACCAGCGGAAACACCGGTATCTCTCTGGCAATGATCAGTCGCGTGAAGGGTTATCAGGTAACCGCGGTGATGCCGGCAAACGCGACCCCGGAGCGTCGCAAGCTGCTGGAAATCTTCGGGGCGGAGATCATCGACTCGCCAGCCGAATTGGGTACCAACGGCGCCGTCGAGCTAGCCCGGCGTCTGGATGCAGAGAATCGCTTCTGGGTTCTCAATCAATACGCAAACGGCGCGAACCCGCGCGCCCACTACCAGACAACGGGTCCCGAAATCTTGCGAGACGTACCCGAGATCGATGTCTTTGTCGCGGGTCTCGGAACCGGCGGGACCCTTACCGGTGCAGGACGATATCTCAAGGAATCCAAGCCGGAGATACGCGTGGTTGCCGCCGAGCCGCTACCGGGCGACCTGGTACAGGGCCTCCGCAGTTTGTCGGACGGCTTTGTCCCGCCCATCTTCGACCCGTCCGTTTTGGACAGCAGATACCTCGTGTCGAGCTCAGATGCCGTCGCTATGATGCGGCGGCTTGCAACGGAGGAGGGAATCTTTGCCGGCGTCTCGTCCGGCGCGATCGTGCACGCCGCTCTGCGGTATGCTCAGCAGCTCGATCGTGCCACCATGGTCGTTCTGTTGCCGGACGGAGGTTGGAAGTATCTCAGTGGAGGCCTGTGGAGCGCTCCGGTCGAGGACCTCGAGGAGAGATTGAGCGGCGCATCGCTGTGGTGATCCCGAAGCGGCTCGTCCGCGATATGATCGACCACGCCCGAGGTGAGTTTCCCAACGAGGCATGTGGGCTCCTTGCGGCGAGAGCCGGCATTGCGACCGAGTATTACGGCATTGCAAATGTGGAAGCCAGTCCCGTCCGCTACCGAATGGAGCCGAAGGAACAGCTCGATGCCATGCTGGACATGGACGAGCGGGGGTTCGATCTCGGTGCCATCTATCACTCCCACACGCACACTCCGGCCTACCCGTCTACCACGGATATTCGCCTAGCCTCGTATCCCGAGCCGCTGTACATCATCGTTTCGCTGGCCAGACCGTCAGACCCCGAGCTTCGCGGTTTTCGGATCGTAGATGGACAGGTGGAAGAGGTCCCGCTCGCCATCCAGGATTAGCGACTACGAGACAACGGTCTGATTCTGTTCCCGCATGAACTGCTGCACGTAATACGGCCCTAGAGCGGCCACTCCGGGCGATCCGCTCGCCTTCCAGCCGCCGAATGATTGAACGCCCGGCCACGCTCCTGTGGTCGCGCCGCCGGTGCGATTGACGTAGACCACGCCGGCCTCGATGTCGTCCAGGAACTGGTGGATCTCCTCCGGATTTTCGCTGAAGATGCCGGCGGTGAGGCCGAACTCCGATCGATTGGCGAGGTGGATGGCCTCGTCAAGCGACCTCACCCTTGTGGTTGCGAGAAGCGGGACAAACAGCTCTTCGGCGAAGAAGCGATGGTCCGCCGGCAAACGGCAGATCGTCGGTTCGCAGTAGTAGCCGTACTGTAGATCCCCGTCGCGCAGCACATGACCGCCCGTCAGCACTTCACCGTCCCGGCGGCATTCCGCCACCGCGTCCTGGAATCGCTGGTAGGCTCGCTGGTTGATCACCGGTCCCATGAAGATCGACTCCTGTTCCGGATTACCTACCACCAGCTCGCGCGTCCGTTCAATGACACGGGGTATGAACTGGTCCGCGATGCTCTCCAATACGTACAAGCGCGATGCGGCACTGCACTTTTGCCCGCTATAGCCGAAGGCGGCTCGAACCGTGCCTTCGACGGCTTTGGTCAGGTCGGCGTGATCGGTCACGATGACCGGGTTCTTGCCGCCCATCTCGGTGATGCAGGGCCGAGGACGTTCGGCGCTGAATTGGGAGTAGATCCGGCATCCCACCTCGCGCGACCCGGTAAACGCGATACCTTCCGCTCCCTCCTGTGAGGAGAGCGCTTCGCCGAGCTCGTTGCCCATTCCCGTCAGGTAATTGAGTGCGCCGGCCGGAAGCCCGGCATCAACCAGTGCTTGATAGACCATCAAGCCCGAGAGGGGCGCCTCTTGTGACGGTTTGAATACGGCCGTGTTGCCCGTGATCAAGGCCCCGGCGAGCATTCCGGTGGTCAGAGCCACGGGGAAGTTGAACGGGGATATCACGATCCAGACGCCGTAGGGCTTCATAACGCTGTGATTTACTTCTTCCGGAGAGAGCTGATTGAGCTTGCGCACAAATCCTTGGTGTTCTTCCATCTGGCCGGCGTACGTGTCGATCAGGTCGGCAGCTTCCTCTACCTCGCCCATCGCCTCGAGCCGCGCCTTGCCTATCTCGATCGCGACCCAGGCCGCGATCTCAAACTTGCGCGACCGGAAATTGGCGGCGGCGCTCCGCAATGTCGCCACGCGGTCCTGCCAGGGCCGCCGTCCCCAATTCTCAAAGGCCCGTCGCGCGGACGCGACGGCTTGAGATGCTTCGTTCGATCCGGCCTCCTGAAACCGACCCAGCAGCTGGCGAGTGTCGTCTGGGCTTCGATCCTCGAACGTGGCCCCAACGTGCCGTGCCTCGCCGTCGATGAAGATGGGATATTCCTGACCAAGCCGAGTCAACACCCCTTCCAGCGATCGATGAAAGGCTTGATTAAACGCCTGGCTCTGCTCGACGCTCATTGTGGTGTAGGTTATTTTCTGCTCAGTTTGCGCGACCATGTCCATCCTTCGATTCAACCACTAGTCTTAGACAAGAGCGCCGGCGACGCGACCGCGCCCTTCCCATACTAGCGGGGTCACATGGACGTCAACGGTTCCACGGACGAGCTAAATGAGGCAATTCGCCGTTGCCGGGCGGGCCTGAAGGCACTGGAGACCGCCCTCGAAGACGTCGAACGCGGAGAGAGGCTCTACCCGACCCATGCCCACCTGGCGACGGTGGAACTGGCGGCAGCGATTGAGTCGGTAATGAAGGGCTTGCTTCGGCAGGGCTAGTGGCGCGACGGGTGTATTCGAGGGCGATAAGAGGCGGGCACGGTTGCCCGCCTCTTACGGAAACGACGACTAGGTAAGCGGGAACTCAGGGAACACGATGCGTCCCCACGTGGCATTTACCACGCCCGCCATGGCCGCGTACCACGCCACCGCCGCGGTGACGATTCCCAGGTAGCCGCCGATGTTGGTCAAGTTACCGTTGTTCTGCCAGGCTCCCAGCCAGAGGAAGAGGTAGGTGAGCGTCAGGAAAACGAAGACGCCGAGTACCGCCACATTGGTGCGCAAGGCTGCGACCGTCATGTAGAGGGTGAACACCCCCCAGGCGAAAAAGAACCACGCCAACGCGTCGTTCGGGGCCTTGCCGAGAGCCATCGTCGTGACTGGTGTAACGAAGAAAATGATCGCCAGGCCCATCCAGAAGGCGCCGTAGGAAGAAAAGGCCACGGCGGGGAACGTGGCGCCGCGTCGGAACGACCACATGCCGGCGCAGAACTGAGCCGCGCCGCCGTAGAACATGGCCATGCCGAGCCAGATGCTTCCCCCGGCGAGAGGGAGCCAGCCGGCGTTAACGACGCTGATGAGAAAGGTGGTAAGTGCAAAGCCTGCCAGGCCGAGCGGAGCCGGGTCCGCGATCGCTATGTTCGGGGCCGGCGATGCTACCTCGTCTGGAACCGCCATTTCATGTCCTCCTAAAAAGGGGAGTGCATACACGAATTAGACACGAAGAATTGCGAAAACCAAGCCTTGACTCGGCCATCACCTCCCTCCGGCACCGGGGATCGGGGGAGCCCCTCGCGCCAAGTACTATTATGCGCGGGAATTCCGGCAAGTCAAGCCGGACGGAAGAGATAGAGTGCGACGCTCTGGCGGTCGAGATCGTCGTTGCTGTACAGATGATCGTTGAATCCGGCGATTTCGAAACCCTGACGCCGGTAGAAGCAAATTGCCGCATAGTTGTCGATCTGCGTTTCCACCATGATGCCGCGGACCCGGAGCGTCCGCACCTCCTCGAGCAACCGACCGAGTAGCGCCGAGCCGACACCCCCGCGTCGAGAATTTTCACGCACGCGGATATCGACGAGAAGCAGTGTGTCGTTCCAGGCCAGGTTCCGCCAGGTGAGCGAACCCAGGAAGTTTTCGCCCGCTTCGGCCACGAGGAAACGCAATTCCTCCTGCGGCGAATCCGCATATGACGAGAGCCATTCATCCGGCCGGCCGTGATCGTACTGTCTGTGGAGGGGCGTACCAAGCACCTCTTCCTCCAAGTCCCATAGCAGCCCGCGGCCTGAGAAGCGCTTGCTGAGGCGGAACACCTTATCGGTGCGAAAGCCGCTCGGAATCGGCGTCAGTTGCGCGAGTTCAGCAAGAGATACCGCGCGAACGTCTATCGTCGCGTTCGTCATGAGAATCGCTTGCAGAGCGCACCACACGGAGCGCTACAGACTTTGAATGATCTCAATCTCTTGCTCCAGCAGCTCGCCCTCCGGTTTCCAGCCTGCGATAAAATCGATCGTCGTCTCGAGCACCTCTCGGCTGTGCGCTGCCGAATTACTCACATGGGCCAGCCCGATCACCCCAATTTGCCAGCGCTCTTGCTCCTCGATTTCGGCGGACGACACGCCGAACCTCCGACGAACTTGATTCAGTGTCGACTGCATCACCTGCCGCTTGTCTTTCAGGGAGTGGCTCATGGGCAAATGAAGCACTACTCGCGCGGTCGCAACGATCATGAACCCAACCGCGCTTCGGCAATACTGGGCCGGCCTCGCAAGAACTCACCGGCGGTCTGCGCTTTGCCTCCCGCCAGCTGAAGTTCCTCCACTTTCAGCAGTCCGCGGCCCGTCCCTATCTCGATCAAGTCCGGTCCGGTGGTAACCAGTCCCGGCTCGCTCTGGCCCTCGCGCTGCATCGCTCGAAGAATCTCGAGGCGCCTATCACGCCAAGTCGTGAAAGAGCCGGGCCACGGGTTGTACGCGCAAACCTGCCGCGAAATCGCGGCAGCCGGCAGCGTCCAATCGATCCGGCCATCGTCCTTGGCGATTCGCTTGGTAAATGTGGCAAGCGTGTCATCTTGCGGCACCGGCGACAACTTCTCTTCGATCCAGTTCGGCAATTCCTGGACGAGTAAGGCGGCGCCGAGGTCGGCGAGACGCATGCTGAGGTGGCCGGCGGATTCATCAGCGCCAATTTCCAATCGCTGCTGAGCAATGACCGGGCCCGCATCAACCTTCTCCGTCATTAGCATCAGGGTGACCCCGGTGATCGCGTCGCCGGCGAGGATAGCTGAAACGATAGGCGAGGGACCCCGGAAGGCGGGCAGAAGCGAGGGGTGGATGTTCAGGCTCCCGTGCCGGGGATAATCGAGCACCGCGGCAGGAATGATCTGGCCATACGAAGCCACGACTAAGAGTCGCGGCTCGTACGACTGAACGGCAGTCACATCGTCGATCGCCCTGAGGCGCTCCGGCTGCAGCACCGGGATACCGACGCTTTCCGCCAGCCGTTTGACCGGACCGGTCTCCAGTGTTCTGCCGCGTCCTGCCGGCCGGTCCGGCTGGGTCACTACCGCCGCCACCTGCACAGACGGCGAGAGGCTCGGACCGGCGTCCAGAAGCCTCTGAAGGACGGGAACCGAGAAGCGGTCGCTTCCCATGAATACCGCCCGCAGCATGGCCAAGTATAGGCCTATGCCAAGATAGATAGGGAGAAATAAGCGTGAACAGCTCAGACGTCCAGACGTTCGTTGACAGCTTCGCCGACAAGATGCACGAGCTGAGCACGCAGCACTCGCTGGCCGAATGGGACCTCGCCACGACCGGAGCTGAAGCGGCCCAGCAGCGGACAGTGGACCTTGAGGTCCGCTATGCGGCGCTGTTCCAGAGTCGTGAGGACTTCGATCGGGTGAAATCGTGGCGAGCCTCGGCCGATCAGCTGCCCCCAGACCTTCGCCGCTGTCTCGAGTTGCTATATCTCGCCTTCCTAACTAACCACGCTGACCTGGATCTCTCTCGGAAGATGGCCGAGTTGGCGTCAAGCATGCAGGGCGCGTACATTAATTTCCGTGCCTCCTTTCGCGGTCACGAAGTGAGTGACAACGTTTTGCGTGACACGCTGCGCACGGCCGAGGATTCTGAGACGGCACAGCATGCCTGGGAAGCGGGCAAAGAAATCGGATCGGCCGTCTACGAGAGCGCAATCCAGCTCGCCAGGCTGCGAAATCGAGCAGCCCAAGAATCCGGCTTCGAGAACTACTATCCCTGGGCATTGGCGACCCAGGAGCTGGATGAG
Source organism: Chloroflexota bacterium (assembly GCA_050695395.1). Lineage (GTDB taxonomy): Bacteria > Chloroflexota > UBA5177 > UBA5177 > UBA5177 > JBOGSL01. The sequence continues at coordinate 16,323 of JBOGSL010000317.1, forward strand.
CGCGCTCTGTTGGAGCTACTCGAGACGCTGGAACACATCACGTCCGAACCATACCGCCAGACCAAGGAGATCCTCGACAAGCGCCTCGCCACTCGTTTTGGAGTCTCTGTCGACCAGCTTCGTCCGTGGCACTACGGCGAGCCATTCTTCCAGGAGTTGCCGGAGGCGGCGGACCCGCGGGTAGAAGCTCTCTTCGCCGAGCGAGATCCCGTGGTGCTTGGAAAAGCTACGTTCAATGGACTGAACATGCGGCTCGACGATGTCCTCGAACGAAGCGATCTTTACGAGCGAGCCCATAAAGATCAGCATGCGTTCTGCACGCACATCGACCGGCTGAGCCCCGACGTCCGGGTCCTGGCAAACCTGAGGTCCGATCTTCGGTGGACTGGGACCCTGCTCCACGAGCTCGGGCACGCCGCTTACGACACATTCCTCGAGCCCACCATGCCATATCTGCTAAGAGACATCGCGCACATCAGCACGACCGAAGCGATCGCCATCATGATGGGCGACCTCACCTTCGATCGTGTTTGGCTGACGCGGATCGCCGCCGCCCCGGCCGAAGCCGCCGAAGCGATGAGCGCAACGTTGGCAGCCGAGCGTCGATTTAACGATCTGATCTTTATACGGTGGGCCCTGGTAGTGATTCACTTCGAGCACGACTTGTATCAGAACCCCGATCGGACCGATCTCAATCATGTATGGTGGCAGTTGGTCAACCGTTTTCAGTTTTTGAACCCGCCGGGCGATCGAGATCGACCGGATTGGGCCGCGAAGATTCACATTGCGCTGTACCCGGCGTATTACCAGAATTACGTCATTGGAATGCTCACAGCAGCGCAACTGCGGCGAGTGATTGACTGCGACTACGGAGGTCTGGTGGACTCAACAGCCGCGGGCGAGTTCCTCAAAGAAAGGCTGTTTCGACTCGGTGCTCGCTATCCCTGGAACGAGACGATCAAGCGGGTGACAGGCGAGTACCTGCAACCGAACTACTTCGCAGAGAAGGTGCGAGCATCCCAGTGACGCGCTCCTATGCTGAGACGGCCTTTTCTCCTGAGGACACGGAGCGGCCCACCATCACGACTTCCTCGATGAGGCGGTTGGCGTAGCCCCACTCGTTGTCGTACCACACCAGCACTTTGACCAGGTCACCGTCAACCACCTGTGTCAGTCCAAGGTCGACGATGGCCGAATGTGGGTTGCCGACGAAATCGGCCGACACCAAAGGCTCGTCGGTTACGTCCAGCACATCCTGGTACCTGGGGCTCGCCGCCGCATCGCGAAACGCCTGATTGATCTCCTCAACCGTGGTTTTTCAGCCGAGCAACAGAGCGAGATCCGAAATGGAAACGTCGATCGTCGGCACGCGCAGCGAGAGCCCGTCGAACTTTCCTCGAAGCTTGGGCAGCGCCTCCGTCGCCGCGACGGCGGCTCCGGTGCTCGTGGGAATCACGTTCTGCGCGGCCGCCCGGCCACGGCGCCAATCCTTATGCGGGCTGTCAACCAGTCGCTGGTCGGAGGTGTATGAGTGGACGGTGGTCATCAACGCCTTTTGGACCCCGAAATGCTCGTCCAGAACGGCAACGACCGGCGTGATGGAGTTCGTCGTACAGGAAGCGTTCGAGATGATCACGTCTTCGGCGGGATTGTATGCTTCATCGTTGACGCTCAACACGAAAGCCGGGGCACCCTTGGCCGGGGCCGAGATGACAACGCGCTTGGCGCCAGCCACGATGTGGGCCTGGGCTTGGGACGCATTCGCAAATCTACCGGTTGATTCGATCACCACATCAATGCCCATTTCCCGCCAGGGAAGTTGCTCGGGATCGCTGACCGACAGCACGGGGACTCGTCGCTGGCCGACGCGCAGCGAGTGATCCTCCGCCGCCACCTCCTGCGGGTCGGTCCGAAAAACCGAGTCGTGCTTCAGTAGATAGGCCATGTTGGCTACGTCCCCGATGTCGTTGATTGCCACCACATCGAGATCCGGCTCCATCAGCGCGATTTTGAATGCCTGGCGACCGATTCGCCCAAAGCCGTTGATCGCCACCCGTATCGGCATCGCTTCTTCTCCTCTCGCCGAGATGAGTCGGCGCGCGTCCGCGGTGAATCGGTACATTATGACCCACCACTGGCGCTTGGAGCTTAACGTCACAAATGACCATAATCACACGTTCCCCGCGCCGGACTCAACCTCAGGCCGCGCCCTAGCATGGAACCGTATGCACGACTCGCCTCACAATTCGACGCGGCTCTTTCTTCTTGGCCTGGATGGCTCGCCACTGCCCCTTCTGCGCGAGTTGATGAAGGCCGGCGATCTGCCTAATCTTGCCCGACTCTTCGAGCAGGGGTCGGCAGTCGAGATGAATTCGTCGCTGCCGGACGTGTCGGCCGTGGCGTGGACATCCATCAACACGGGCAAGAATCCCGCGAAGCACGGCATATACGGATTCGTGGATCGGAAGCCGGGCACCGACCAACTAGAGGTGATGACAGCGGCCCACGTCCGCGCCAAGAACCTGTGGCAGGTGGCTAGCGACGCAGGTAAGCGGGCCGTGGCGATCAACGTGCCGCTAAGCTATCCTCCGCAGCAGATTAATGGCGTCGTAGTCTCCGACTTCCTCGCGCCCTCACTGGACAAAGCCGTCTACCCGCCGTTTCTGGCCACCCCGCTCAAGTCGATGGGCTATCGCATCGACACCGACCCCTGGCTCGCCCGCCAGTCCCTCGAGTCTTTTCTCGAGGACTTCAAGCAGACGGCCGAGAAGCGGGCAGAGGCGGTTCGCTATTTGATGGACCGTGAGCCGTGGGATGTGTTCATGGTCGTCTTCATGGAAACCGACCGGCTCCATCACTTCATGTGGGAGTACTACGAGGAACGTGACCCCGTGCGTGGTCCGCAATTCGTCGATGCCTATCGTCAGATCGATGCTTTGGCGGGGAGCATCATCGCCAAACTCCGGCCGGATGATCAGCTTATCGTGTTATCCGACCATGGCTTCACGACACTGCACAAAGAGGTCTACCTCAACGTCTGGCTGGAAAACCATGGCTATCTACGCTTTCAGCCCGACCAACAAAAATCGTTGGTGGCTATGGATCGGCGGTCGCTGGCCTTCAGCCTCGATCCGGGTCGAGTGTATGTGAACCTGGCCGGCCGCGAACCGAACGGAGCCGTTTCAAAGGATGAGTTTCCTCAGCTGGTAGACGAACTCGCTACGAAGCTGGCAGGACTCCGGGACCCGGACAACGACGCGCCGATCATTCAAGATGTTTATAGAGCAGACGATATTTACCACGGTCCGGAGAGCGGGAGAGCCCCGGATCTGCTCGTTATGCCTCATGACGGCTACGATATCAAAGGGACGTTCGAGTCCAGTCAGCTTACCGGCCGCGGGCCATTGGTCGGCATGCACAAGTACGATAACGCCACCCTGTTTATTCGCGATCACCACATCACGGTGGAGCACGCCTCGGTGCGTGACGT
>JBOGSL010000318.1:0-1692 GCA_050695395.1 Chloroflexota bacterium
ACCCAGCTTTGCGCTCACCGTCGCGAGTGTATCGCGCGTTGCCGCGTCATAGTCGGGAGAATCGAACGGCATCCACGACGCGCACTGCAGGTAGCCGTTGCGCTGGTTTCCTCCTATGCGTTCCGGACTGGCGTCCAACGTGCCTCCCGAGATTGTGGCGAGAAACGTGTAGCGCTCGTTGCGAATCGGGACGGGCGCACCGGGGTCCGGAGCCCGAACGTACAGAAGCTTCTCGATCCGGATCTCGAGGCCGGTCTCCTCGAGCACCTCGCGTCGAGCCGCTTGCTCGGCGGTCTCGCCGGGCTCAACTGCTCCGCCCGGCAGCACCCAGTAGGAGTGCCCGTCGGATCGCACGTGCCGCGCAAGTAGGATGCGCTCTTCATCGAGCAGCACCACCTGCGCTCTCATGCTCTTGCGAGATGAACCAGCAGAAGCGACACGTCGCTCGGCGCCACACCGCCCACGCGTGATGCCTGTCCGACCGTAGCCGGTCGAATCGCCGCCAGCTTCTCGCGGGCTTCGTAGCTCAATCCGCGCAGTTGCTCGTATTCGAAGCTCGCCGGGATGCGCTGTTCCTCGAGCTTGGCGAGCCGGCGCACCTCCGATTCCTGTCGCGACACGTATCCGGCGTATTTGACGGTTGTTTCCACCTCGGCCGCCACCTGCTCCTCCAGCAAAGGAACGACTCCCAGGCGGTGCAAGGCATCGAGGTGGACATCTTGATGACACAGCAGTTCGCGACCGGTGAGTGGATGCGTGATCTCGCGGCAGCCCGCCTCCCGAAGTACGTCGTTTGTGGCCGCCGAGGGCCTGACGCTGATCGAGTCAAGCAGGCCAAGCGCATCTTCGACCTGGCGGCTCGAGGCGCCGATTGCGGTCACGGTGCGATCGTCCACGAGTCCCAGCCTGTGGCCAAGCCCACCGAGCCGGGCTTCGGCATTGTTTTGCCTCAGCAGCAGCCGGAACTCGGCCTGCGAGGTGTGCATTCGATACGGCTCGTCCATTTCCTTGGTCACGAGATCGTCGATCAGAACACCCACGTACGCCTGGTTTCGTCCCAGCGTGATTCCCTCCCTGTCTTGAGCGCGCCGGGCAGCGTTTATTCCGGCCATGAGGCCCAGTGACGCTGCTTCCTCGTAGCCGGTCGTGCCGATGATCTGGCCGGCGAGGAACAGGTTGGGCAGGAGCTTGGTTTCGAGTGTGGAGTGAACCTGCGTACCCGGGAGATAGTCATACTCGATGGCATAGCCCGCTCGCATGATCTCCGCGCGGCGAAGAGCCGGGATGCTTCGAAGCATCTCCAGTTGCACATCTTCCGGTAGGCTGGTGCTCGCGCCCTGGATGTATGTCTCCCGGGTGTTCCACCCTTCGGGCTCAAGGAAGAGCGGGTGCGACTCCTTCTCGGCGAACCGGACGATCTTCGTCTCGATCGAGGGACAGTAGCGAGGACCGACGCTCGTAATGCCGCCGTTGTACATGGGAGCCCTGTCGAGATTCCGGCGAATGATGTCGTGAGTCTGACCGTTGGTGCCCAGCGAGAAACAGTCGAGCTGCTGACGCCAGTCGCTGCCAGGAAGAGGGGCGGGGGCCGAGAAGTCGGCGATGGGGCAGTACTGGTGTGCGGAGGCCATGCGGCCGTTGTGGTGCGCGTCCCGCGCCTTGAAGCTGAAGAATTGCGGCTCGGAGCTACCC
>JBOGSL010000319.1:0-20728 GCA_050695395.1 Chloroflexota bacterium
GTGTGGCCCTGGGACGCTGAAGTCCTGATCGATGGGCAATGGCAACTAAACCCAGAGCTGGCGGCGGCAGCGGCTTTACAGGACGACCCGGACGCAGTATCTCGTATACTGATACGCCCGCTGGAACGGCCGGCCAAATCGCACGGATCTGCAGGAGAGCGCAATGTCCATTCAGAGCATTGAGATAGTTTCAATACCGGTGAGTGACCAGGCTGAATCGAAGCGCTACTACTCTCAAAAGCTAGGTTTCCAGGAGTTAATCGATGCGCAGTTCGATCCCAGCAGCAATTTTCGCTGGGTGCAACTCGGTCCGCCAGACGGGGGGACGAGCATTTCGCTTGTAAACTGGGATCCGAACTTTCAGCCGGGATCAGTGAGGGAGCTGTACCTGTCCGTTACCGACATCCAAGGTACGTACGATTCCCTGAGCCAAAGGGGGGTGAGCTTTAGCGATCAGGTGATGGATACCCCGTTTGGCAAGTTCGCCCATTTCCAGGACCCTGACGGCAACGGTTGGGTTTTGCACGAGCCGACTAGCTAGCCGGCTGACGAGCGTCGATCAGTTCGCGGCTAATGGCTGGCTTGCTGGTGGGTGTGGTGTGCCGGGGCATGATGCGCCGAGGTGGCCGAGGCAAGAGGGCCGCTGAGCCCGAACATGCCGAGCACGAGCGCACCGGCGAGGGCGAATGCGAGGCCGATCTGGTTGCGGCGAGAAGGCTGGTATACACGGTGAAACTCGCGCGCGATGTCGGTAGGGTCGCCCAGGCGAGCGAGCCCCTCCTGTTCCGCGGCCGCCGGATCCCACCCGGCCTGCTCCAGCTCGCGCTTTGCTTCACCAACGTGGGAGCGCAGCTCGCGGGCTATCGCTTCGCGCCTCCTCCCGGAGGCGGGAACAGAGCGCGTCGCTCGTCCGATCAGGTCATCCATCACCAACTACGCTTCACGCCAATCTAGTGCCGGAACGCCCACCACTCGAGTGACCGCCTGAGCGAAACTTTGCCACTCACTGAGCTTGTCGGATAAAGCGCGCCGCCCTTTGCCCGTGAGCCCGTAGTACCGACGTTCGCTTCCGTTCGGCATTGTTTCCCAACGAGCATGAAGCAGGCCCTGCTTTTCGAGCCGGTGCAAGATTGGGTACAGGGTGCCTTCTTTGAGGGCAAAGAAACCCTCGCTTCGCTGTTCGAGCTCCTTGACGACCTGATATCCATACTTCTCGCCATCTCCGAAGCGCGAAAGAACAAGAGTGTCTGCCGCCCCCTTGAGCAGCTCCTTCGAGTATTGGGTCATCGGAAATCCCTACAAGCTCGCGCTGAGATGAATGCTTGGAGAAGCTTGAAAAACGTGCAGGTCGTGAGGCGGCCAGTACGCCACCCAGGCTTTGCCAATAATATCGGACCTCGGCAGCCACGGGCTAATCGTCCAGAGATGCGAATCATCGCTGTCGTTGCGATTATCACCGAGAACGAAGTAGTCACCCTTCGGGACTTGCTTCGGTCCCCAGGTGTACAGCGGCCGGTGCGCGGCGTTGATGTAGGGTTCTGTAAGCTGCTTGCCGTTCACGTACACGTGGTCGTTGCGTACCGCTACCGTGTCTCCCGGCAAGCCGATCACTCGTTTGATGAAGTCCTTGTCGGGCTGACCCGCCGGCACCGCCTTGAAGACCACGATGTCCCCTCGGCTCGGCGGGTGCAGCATGTAGTCAACCTTGTTGACCAGGATGTACTCGTTGTTCTGGAGATTGGGAGACATGGACATGCCCTCAACCTTGAAGTTCTGGAGAGCCACCCGCACCGCGAGAAAGATGGCGAGCGTCAGTATCGCCGTCTCAAGTAGCTCCCGCCCGAATGATCGCTTCTTGCCTTTTGCCACGCTTCTACCTAGTAACGTCACTGCCTAGTAATACTACGTACAGAGTACAGCAGATGACGAGCTTCGTGTCAAGGGAGCGCGCCACCCCGTGATCGGCGCGGTCGCCCTCCTCGATCTACTTCTTCTTACCGGGGCTGGGCTGCGATTTTCCGCTGCCGGCTTTGCCGGTCGTCTGCTTACCCGTGCCTCCACTCGTGGTCCCATTGCCCGAGATTGAGGCTCCGGGTTTCGTGCTCGGCGGGTTGGGTAGCTGAGGGATCTGCGGCAGCTGTTGCGGCTGCGCTCCAGGGAGCTTCGTCGGCGCCACTAGCCGCTGAACGTTCAGCTTGGATTGCTGCGTTGTGAGCCAGTTCTGGAATGACTGGGCCTGGGCCTGCTGATACTCGGTTTTGCTCAGAGTGACGGTCTTTCGTCCGGTGACCTTGATGATATGCCAGCCGTACTGACTCTTGACCAACCGCACCTGCCCAATCTTCATCGAGAAGGCTGCCTTGCTGAACGGCGCGATCATCTGCGTCTTGGTGAAGTAGCCGAGATCCCCTCCTTTTTTGGCGCTCGTCGTATCAGTCGAGTACTTCTTCGCCAGCGTGGCGAAGTTTCCCCCCTGCAACACCTTGTGAAGGATCCGCTCGGCCAGTGCCTTCTTCTTGCCAGAAACCAAAATATGGCTGGCGCGAACCTTCGTCTGACGCCGAGGAGTTTCGGCTGCTAGCTTGCTCTGAACTTTGCCCTGCATGTAATTTGCGACCACCAGGCTCTGGAATTCGTTCGGGCTCAGGCCGGTGGTCTGGATGAAGGTCTGCAGATGCAATCTCCCTCCCGCCGACTTCGCCTCCTGCCCCATCGCTTTCTGTGTGATGGCACTCGTTATTGGCAGGCCGACGGTTTTCGATCGCTGCAATACGGTTTGGTTGTCAATGAGAGCGGTGAGGGAATTGGTGGCGAGCTGAGTGAGCTGCGTATTGAGAGTGCCTTGCTCGCCCTCCAGGCTCGAGATCTCTTTCTTTTTGCCCTTCGGGTTGGCCTTATCTGTCAGCAACTGCTGCTGAACCTGCGTTAGCTGACCGTTGATTTCCTTTTTCTGGAACTTCTCGTATCGCTTGAAGAACCCTGTGGTAATGGTGTAGTTACCGACTTGTGCAATGGGAACAGCGGCGGCAGCTCGCTGCTGCCCGGGGACCACGACGTGATCGTGGTAATAACCCCAGCCGAGCAGGCCAACCAGGACGATAGCCAGGCCGATGCCGCCGAAGAGGGCGATCTTCTCCTTGAGCGATTCTCGTTCGCGATGATTGAGGTCTGATCCCCACCCGAAGAGGAAAGGTCTCCGCTCTCGCTCTTCGACGACGGCCGGCGCCCGCCGCGGAGGGGTTTTACGACGCGGTTGTCCGCTCTCTACGCTCATGACTACCTGGCCCTAGAGTCCCAGACGCTCGACCTGCTCCCTCGTGTATGGCATGAGCGCCAACACCCGAGCTCGCTTTAGGGCGTGTGAGAGACGTCGCTGATGCTTCGCGCACGTGCCGGTCTTGCGACGTGGTTCGATTTTGCCTCGATCCGAAACATAGCGCCGCATCCGGCCCAGGTCCTTGTAGTCGATGTCCTGGACGTGATCGACGCAGAACTGGCAGACCTTGCGCCGGCTGTAACTGCGGTAATCGCGGCGGGGCCGCGGGGGCCCGGATCGCGAGGGGGGATGTGAAGCCAAGGTGTCCTCCTGGACTAGCGATTCAATCTAAAACGGGATATTGTCAATTTCGGAAGTGCTCGACGGACCAGAGAACGACGAGCCTCCAGATGAGCCCATATCCTCGCTCTCGGAGTCCTGACGTGTGCCGAGCAACGTGATTTGCTGTGCGCGCACCTTAAGGCTCGCTCGTTTCTCGCCGCTTTGTCGGTCATCCCACGTGTCGAGATGGACCCTGCCTTCGACGCACACCTGCTTGCCTTTGCTCAAGTACTGGTTGGCGATTTCTGCCTGCTTCTCGAAGGCATCAACGTTGAACCATTCAGTTTCCTCGCGCTGCTGGCCATCACGGTCGTTCCATCGCCGGCTCACGGCCACGCTGAAGTTGGTCACTGCTGAGCCGCTCGGTAGGTAACGCATCTCTGGATCGCGGCCCAGATTTCCAATGATGATCAGTCGCTGCATTCCGGCCATGTGTTACTCCTCTTTTGACTGCGCGGCGGCGGTCGGTACCGGCTCGCCGGGAACTTCCTCGGTGTCCTGCGTCTCCGCAGCCGGCTCTGTCTCTTGCGCCTCGGTGGGACCTTCGGATTCGGCTTGCTCGACCGTGTCGGCCAGCGGTTCGGGCTGCTCAGCCTCCGATAGTTGCTCAGCCTCAACAGGCTGTGACTCAGACGGCTCTGCTTCGGCGGGCTGCTGAGCCTGAACTGGCTGTGCCTCAGACAGCTCTGCTTCGGCGGGCTGCTGAGCCTGAACTGGCTGTGCCTCAGGCTTCTCGGCGTCAGCCGCGGGCTCGGCGTGCTCTTCCGCCTGCGGACCCTCGGCCGGTTGTGGCGTTTGCACCTCGCCCTGCTGGGGCTGCCCAAGCACTGGTTGCTCTGGACGGGGCATTGCTGCTTGAGCAAGCTGCTGCAGCCTTGTCTCCGCCTGCTTGATGTTCCTCTCGCTAGCCTCGACGATCAGGAACCGCAGAAGGTTTTCGTTCAGGTGCAGGACGCGCTCGAACTCTCGCAGCGCCTGCGGGTCAAAATCAAAGACCGTTGTGATGTAGTAACCGTCGTTAAAATCTCGTATCGGGAACGCCAGCCTTCGCCTCGGCGGCGCCCAGGGGTAGGCCGCTCTGATCTCGCCGCCGGCCTCTTGAAGTCGGTGCTCGATCTGCTCAGCCGCCTCCCGGGTCTGGTCTTCATCCAGATCCGGTCTGACGATGAACGTCATCTCGTAGAGTTTCAAACTTTCTCCTTCTTCCCACGGGATTGTCCTGGATCATCACTAGCCCAGAACAGGAAGTAAGCCCCACGCAACGCGGGGCTGGCGAAGTATACCACGGTGCTAACTTGACGTAAACAGGGGCTATATGACCCAGCCACCGTTATTGAAACGGATGAATTGGACGGTGAGCAGCGCCAGCATCCCTACCGAGATGACCAGGTAAGCGTCGTTCCACGCGTGTTTCTTACCCAACGTGCCGAAGTACATGAAGATGGGAAAAAGGGTGAGGACATAGCGCTCCATCGAGATCAACGGAACCGGATAGCCGCCGGCCAGGGCCGGACTGGCAAGGGTCGTGATCCAAAAAGCGGCGAGGTAGAGAGTGTAGGCGGCGGGCAGGCGCCTGGCGGCAAGCACCGTGCAGACCAGGAACAAACCGCCAAGCGCGACGTTTATGATGTTGTGCGCCTCGTAGAAGGACGCCGCCGGCTGGATCAGGAATATCTCTCGAAGGCTCTGTAGGAACCCGGACCACAGATGCCAGGTAAAAATTTTCTGCCATGCCGATTGGTACTGAGCGAACGCCAGGGCATTGCCGACCGACGAGTTGAGATACGCCATAAAGGCGGCAAGCCCGGCGGGAATCAAAAGCGTTCCCAAGACGCGCCAATCTGCGAGCATCTCCCGAACGGAGAAGTTCTTGGCCCGAGCGTATTCGTAAGCGAAGGGTATCAGGAGGAGGATACCGGTTACCCGCGTAGCCGACGCCAGTCCCCCGAGTACCCCAGCCAGAAGCCAGGAGCGTCTGCGAATGTTGTAGAAGGCACCCGCCGTGAACAGTAAAAAGAGCGACTCCGTATACCCAGCGAAAAAGAAGAGGGCGGTGGGAAAGACCGAGATGTACAAGATTGTGCGGGCGGCGACCGCCCGATTGAACTCGAACCGCGCAAGTCTCCAGAGAACGAACAGCGCGGCCAGGAAGGCGGCATTCGAGATCACCAAGGCAGCAGTCAAGTAGGACGCGCGAGTAACCAGTACCGTGGCCTTGATCAACAAGGGGTACAGAGGGAAGAACGCAGTGGGAGAGGTTCCGGCTGGATTGATCCAGTTGTAGCCGCGCTGAGCAATCTCGATGTACCAGCGCGTGTCCCACTCGTTCCAGGCGGGGATGAGTTGATGCAAGAACGACGGATGGGCGCCATGCAGAACGCTGTTGAAGAGAATCACTCCGAAGTACGTGAGCAGTACAAAGAGGAAGCGGGTGAGAACGAAGACAGCCAGCGGCTGGTACACGCTCGGGTTAGACAGAAGCGCCGGCTTAGAACGCTCTTTCAGCCCCCCCGCCGGGACCGGAGTCGAGATCTCCTCAGGCCGTACAGCCGGTTCCATCTCCTAGTCGCTCGGAGCCGCCGCGACCGGCACGTCGCTACTGATCACGGCGCCGCGTGGCCCGCGGGCTGGGTTTCGCACAAAGAGCCGCTTGGCCTGACCCGGTCCGACGGTTATGGCCCTTGATCCGGTTCCCTTGCCCGCCAGCGACAGGGTCACGTGGGCCACTTGCTTGGCCGGATCGTACAGAGAGATATGACTGTCCCTGCCTCCAATGGCGAAGGCCTGGTTGGTCGTTGGACTGGTCACGGGGTCAGGGACGCCGCGCTTCTCCATACCGTAGCCTGCCACGATCGGCTGGTCTGCCGCTATCGCGACGGCTTTTGCTCTGTGTGTCGGCACAGACACGGTGCGATGTGCCCGAAGTTTCAGCTGCTCACCCACCGCTGCTTCGGCTCCGACGTAGTTCACGCTCACCGAGGTCGTCTTCGATCCGGGATTGAAAACATTCAGGCGGCTTTGCAGCGCGTGAAGGGCAAACCACGAAGTCGACGCCTGAGAAGCAGCGCTGATACCCGCCGGGATGGAACTCACCATGATTGGGGCATTCGCCTGTACATCGAGTGACAGCGTCTGGTGCCCCCAGTGTGGTACCCAATCCAGTCTTTGACTCGGGTTAAGCTTGACGGTCGAGGTGCCTTGGCGTTTTCCTTTCGACGTGTAACCGGAGATGCGCACGGTGGCGGGCACATTCGTCGCGTGGAGGCTGATGCCGGGGTGCACCGAGGTGAGTAGCCAGCGACTGGCCGGCGCCATCTCGTTCACCGAAACGCGATCGGAGACCGCTTCTATAGCCACCCCGGCTCCCGAGGAAACCGAGTACAGGCCGCCGTACGCCGGTCCGGCGAGCAGATCGAGATCGATAGATCGGACGCTCTGTGGGGGAAGGGGCAGATTGACACGTTCGTCCGGCTCGGCGAGAGCCGACACTTGCACTCGGGCCTTGGCTGCACTCGGATTGACGATGAGAAGGTGCCGGTGGTCGCCCAGCACGGAGGGGATGAAAGACTGGTTCAGTGCTCCGGCGAGCACGGGATTATCTTGCGAGATGATGACCGGAAAACTTCCTACAACGGCGCCCTTCGGGTCGATTCCCAGGTTGAAGGAAGCGCCGGCGATTGGGATATGGGCAGCGCCGCGGCTGGCCGGAACGCTCGTCTGACTTCCGTCGACATGGACGACAGAAATGGACTTGCCCGACGCATCCAGAACCGCCGACCTTCCACTGACCCCGTTTGTCCAGAAAACTGTTGTCCGTTTGCCCGGAGAGTAGAAGACCAGACGTTGCAGATTGGGAGTCGGAGCGTAAACGATGGCCGTTGCGCGCGAGAGGTATTGAGCTGCGAGCTGATACGCTACGTAGCCGAGGCGCGGCTGGCCGGCTGCGTTGAGGAGCCCCCATTCTTTATGGGTGGTGTCATCGCTGGCTCGATACACCAGGACCTTTTGCACACCGGCTGCCAGAGCATATCCGATAGTTTGCAGCACGTACGCTGCCTGCCGCTGTTCTCCATTTGGGTTGGAAGCCGGGAAGCCGTCCTCGGTGACCCAGATAGGCTTGCCGGCGAAACCGTCATTGGTGAGGAGCCCTCGTACGTTCGCCAGGTTGTCGTAGAGCTTTGTATCGTCGCCGTATGCGTGCCACGCGAAGATGTCGAAGTACCCGTCGTTCGCACCGCTTTGCCGGTCGAGTGCCGCATCGTGGAGCACCTTCGATACGAAGGCCAGGTCTGGAGATACCATGCCTGCCATGAGCACCTTCGCCGCCGGGTCGGTCTGATGCACCACGAGGTAGGCAACTTTCAGTAGTCGGAAGTACTGAGCCGGCGTACCGCTCCAGAAGAACGGCAAGTCCGGCTCGTTCCAAACCTCCCAGAAGCTCACCTCGCCCTTGTAGTGAGCCGCCGTGCGCCGGACGTAGTCGGCCCACAGATTATGCGGATCGTTGATGCTCTTGAGGAGGCCACCGGGTACGCCGTTCCCGGGCTTCTGTCCAGGTGCTGCTGCCCAGCCCGGCGTCCCGATCAGAATGCCTTCCACGTGGAGACCCGCCGTCAAGGAGGCTTTGACCGGGGGGTCATCATTGACGAAGCTCCACGCGCCTCTCTCACGCTCGATTCGATCCCAGCGGAACTCCCATCGATTGATTCGAGCACCCGCATCGTAGGCCAGCCGAGCCCAGGTTTCTTGCCCGCCGGCGGGCCCGCCGGCAAGCACATCGTCCATTCCGAGGGACCCGCCGGCGTTCGACACGGGAGGAAGCGGAGCGACCGTCCCGGCCAGCGTCAGGCGCGATGGAAGGTAGGAGAGAAATAAGAGCGCAACAATGCAGGCAACGAGGGCGCGAGAAACAGCAAAGGACAGGAAGGGCCTCATTCGCCGGGGATATCGGGTCAGGCTACCAGAGGCCGAGCGAGACCTTCAAACTCGGCCCGTCGGCGTTCAGCGTGGCACCTATAATTCCGCGTGTTCGCCGCCGCCACTCCGCACGCTCATGAATCAGCTAAAACTGAAGATCGCGACGAGGTTCCGCGCATTACGCCAATCGTCGTAGCGCCTTTGGTGGCAATGATAGTGGCCTACGGCCTCTTCTTCGGCTGGTTCAGTATCGAGCGCTACGAGAGCTTTCAAATGCATGCTCTTGACATGGGAAACATGGGGCAGGCGGCGTGGAACACTATCCACGGCCACCCATTTCGCTTCACCAACATGCGCTTACCCTACGGAATCGAGGCATGGGGCACGACCACACGGCTGTCGTTCCACGTCGAGTTTTTGTTTCCGCTGATGGCGCTTGTGTACTTCATATACCCGCATCCCGAGAGCTTGTTGGTGTTGCAAACCGTCGCCCTCGCCCTCGGCGCCATCCCGGTCTTCTACCTTGCTCGGAGAGTTCTGCGGTCGAATTGGCTCGGGCTGGTGTTCGCCGCCGTCTACCTTCTGTTTCCCTCCCTCGAAGCGCTCAACCTCTATGAGTTCCACCCCGTAGCGCTCGCCACGCCGCTGTTACTCTTTGCCTTCCTGTTCGCCTTTCGCCGCCAATACCTGATGTTTGCCCTCTTTGCTCTGGCGGCGATGGGAACGAAAGAAGAGATCGGATTGGTGGTGGCGCTGTTCGGCCTGTACATTGCTTTCGTCCAGCGCGATCGCCGGGTTGGCTTCGGCGTGGCCATCGTGGGGGTTCTGTGGACGTTGATCGCGGTTCTCGTGATCGAACCGCACTTTCGGCTGCCCGGCACGACCACGTATATCCATAGTCGCTACGGCTATCTATTCGGCCGGGGCCATGGGCTGCACGGTATCCTCCACACCTTGCGTCACGATCCCGGTGTGTTCTTCGGCGTGCTGTTTACCTGGCCGAAGCTCTTTTATCTACTTCGACTTCTTGCGCCCGCCGGCTTTCTTGCCCTTCTTGCGCCGATCCTCCTCTTGGTCGGCCTGCCGACGTTTATCATCAATCTCTTCAGCAACGACTTCCACATGTACACGGGACGGGGAGACAATTCCGCGGAGCTGGTCGCGGTAATCGTTCTAGCGGCTATCGTCGGCACGGCCGTACTTCTCGGGTTCTTGCGCTCGAGGCTTGCCTTCCCACACCTGCGTCTCGCTTTCGGCGCGTACCTGATGGTCCTCGCCCTGGTCATGCAGCATCTCAACGGCTTCACGCCCATAGGGAACGCCTACCAGACCCCGGTGATTGGTCCACATCAGCGGCTGGAACAGCGCTTTGTCGCCATGATTCCCCCATCCGTCCCGGTCTCGACCCAGGATCTACTGGATCCCGCGCTGAGCAGCCGCTCTGATCTTTATCTCTTTTCGGACACCGGTGGAGGAGGCTTCCCGCGCTCCCATTACATCCTGCTGGACGCGTCCGCGCCCACCTACCCTCTTCCCAGCTATCAGCTCCATGACGACGCGTTGGGATGGATCCATCGGCCCGGATGGGGGATTGCGGCGGCGAGCGACGGGCTCATCCTGATCGAGCGGGGCGCTCACGCCAAGCGCCCGCCGCCCCAGTTCTATAGCTACATCCAGCCCCATCGAGTCGAGATTCAGCACTCGATTCACGGCAGCGCTCACGGACTCAAAGTTCTGGGCTACTCGATGAGCGAGGTTGACCTGCCGAGCCACTATGTGCCGAGCTTGGCCCTCACCATCTACTTTCGGCCGACCCGCCGCCTCAGCACGAACATCCAGCCGATGATCTTCGCTCGACAGAAAAGGAAAGTCGCCGCGTGCTCCACTGCGCCGCTCGGACTTTCCTGGTTGCCGACGACCGAGTGGACGGTTGGGCGCACCTACGCCGTGAGCATGCAGCCAATCGAGTTCGCGTGGGGCACCCCGGGATCGACGAGGCTGCTTCTTACGCTGGCGTCCATGGTCACGAAGCAGCCGAAACCCTCACTTGCGGGCTGTCCGGCCACGTTCCGCCGCCAACAGGGCCGTCACTGGTTGCTCACCAAGATTGACCTGCACTTCTAAATTTGTTAGCCGTGGTATCCGCCTGGACCGCCTTCCGGCTCGTCTAGGAAATCTTCCTCGTCCTCGTCCCATTCCTCGCCGCCAAGCTGCACCTCCTCGAACCAGTACGAGCCGGCTACGGATGAGATGACTTCGTCCGGTACTTGCGGGCCGGCTTCGATCGTGAGCCTCATAGTGTCGTCCGCTGCCTCATGCCAAACTTTGATATCCCAGCTCATCGTGACCTCCTCAGGTAGCGTTGTGCTCGCCGGTCAAACGGGCGTGTCCGTTCGACTCTGGACATAAATGAGGCTCTCCCGTGAGGGGCGTGCCACAGAGGACGCAGCGGGGCCGGCCCGCCGCGACAATCTCATGTATTTGATCCAGAAGTGCAGCCACCTGGCCGCGGCTAGCCAGAAACTCGATCGAGCTGAGATCAAACGCCGTTTCAAAGTCGCCCGCCTCGATTACGAAGCCTCTCCGCGCCTTGCTATGGCCAATGCCAAGGGAGCCGACGTGTACTTCAAACTCCCCCCGAAAGGCTTGGCTAGCCGGCTCGCGCGATTCCTCCACTTCCGGAGTCTGCTCCAGAAGTTCCTGAATAGCGGCTCCCAGTCCCACCACCTGTTGTTTCTCCAGCCACAGGCTGACCGTGCCCTGGCCCGCTCGGACCATCAGTCGAAACGTCCGGTTGCCCGGTTCTCCGAACGACTCCGCGTCCACGGCTTCGACCGGACCGAGATCCAACCGGCGTTGCTCCACCCTCGATTATATGGTGGCTACCAACGATAGGGGACCGGCTTGTAGTGAGGATTGGGAAACACGCCGCTCTTGGCGAGGTTATTGACCCGCGTCGAGAGAGCCCGCCACTCAATCGGCGAGAGAAGCGCTCGGATCTGGTCGCTTGTGCCGGCGCCCGCATCGAGTGCCTCGGCCAGTCTCGTCAGATCCTCGCGATCCCCGTACGGGATCCTTGCTCCGGCGAAATGCCAGAGGATTGTCCGAAGCTTGGGCTGAGCGTGAAACGTCAGACCGTGATCGATCGCCCACAGCTTCCCTTCGGCCGTCGGCAGACAGTGCGCCGCTTTACGGTCCGCGTTGTTGAGGACGATGTCGAGCAACGCCAGACGTCGCAGCTCCGTCATCTCAATCTCGCCGCCATCCTCAGCATCGATGAAGAGCTGAAGCGAACCGATGCCGTGCAGGCCCTGCGTAGAAACGGTCGGCGGGACCATTCCCCAACCGAGTATGTGATCGACCAAGTAGCTGGCGATCTCCCGCTTGTAGAGGGTCCCGTCGGGAAAGTCATACAGTGGATACTCGCCGGCGCTCGGTTTGTAGATGGCGTAGCTTTCGCCATTTCCATCCGAGGCCAGCGTCACCAGAAAGCAGTAGTTGCTGCCGTATGCCAGAGGCTGCGTCTTCTGATGTCGCGAGGTGGAGAGGAGGATTTCGATGTCATCGCGGAGCGGATGCCAGGCACGTTGCCCCAGCTGGTATCCGGATCTTTGAGATGAAGCTTCCACGGTTCATTTTCCCACTCTCTGACCTCTAGCGGTATCCCGAGCGCTCCTCCATCGCATGGACCATGGGCAGCAGCCAACGGGCGCGCGCCTCTTGCTTCCGCAGAAGCTTCTTGTCAGGGTGTACCAGTAAATCCTGCAGGACATGCCCGTCGGTCCAGCCGGGGCGCAACCCCATGAGATGCTCGACCGTGGGAGCGATGTCGACGAGTCGCGCCGGGTACGAAGATACGCTGCCATGCCGAACGCCGGGGCCGGCGATGACCAGCGGAATATGTTGATCGTCCCACTGGGGGCCGAGATGACCGGCAAGCCAGTGATAACCCCGCGCCATGCGGTCTCCCGTCGTGGTGTGCGGAGCATACACCGCGAGGACATCGGGGCCTGACCGAGCGGCTGCGGTGTCCATGAGCGTCAGATACGTGCGGCGTAGCTCCGGCGAAAGAAGTGGTTTCAGGTACGCGGGTCGATAGAACCAGCGGCCACGAGCGTGCACTTTGTAATAGGTGGCGTCGATGAGGGTTCCACCCAGCCGGGCGATGTTCAGCGCGACCTGCTTCGCGAGTGAAGGTTGGGTCAGGCCAATCGACGCCGCGGTGTCCGCCTCCAGATAAACCGTGCTGGCACCGGCCGTCACAATGGCCCGCTTCACCGTGCCGAAGGAGATTCTATGTTGTACCGGACTCATCCCGTGATCGGCGGTAATCACGAACGTAGTGCGCTTGAAAATGCCGGCTTTGCGATACGCGTCGATCAACTGGCCCAGTTCGCGATCGAAGTGGCGCATCAATACCGCGGCGATCTTCATGTTATTGCCGGCGAAGTGCATCGCAACGTCGGTCTCAGCCAGGTTCATCATGAGGACGTGAGGGTAGTGAATTCGATGGAACGCCCAGAGGGCATAGCGCATCGTCCAGTCGTTCTCCGCTCCTAACTGCCATTGCTCCACCGCCGGAGCGAACCCGGAGTTGGGCGGCGGAATCGGATGATCGAAGTGCGGATTGTTAATGGCACCCGGCGGCGGACGGTGATTTCCCATCGCTTGCGCTACCCAACGATCGTGATAGATCAACGAGCATAGGATGTAATCGGCCGCGCCGGTTCCCATGGCGTCTGCCGCGTAGCATTTATGGCCGGCCACCGAAGCGACCTTTGCCCGCGGGTCCGCCGCGTGCACGACGGACGCGATCGAGTCAACGTGGTGAGCGGCCAGGACCTTCTCGAGATCACCCCCCTCCACTTTGTCGAGATCGGTCGGCCTGGTCATCTGGCCGGTGCTTGGGTCCGTCCACATGAATCCCTCGACCCCATGATGCTTGGGGAAGAGACCGGTTCCGATGGTGGCGTGCCCGGGCGGCGTGTTGGCGATTTCCTGACCGACAAAGGCGTTCTTGTAGGTGACGCCTCGTCGCATGAGCCACCGCAGATGCGGCATCTTGACAAGATTGAAGTACTTGGGGCGGGAGCCGTCCAGCACGATGATCACGCTATAGCGGTTGAGATGGTGCGTTCGGGCGTGAGTGTGGTCCGGTACCGCGAGCGACGTCGCTACCAGGAGAACGACGGTGCCGAGGGCGAACAGATACCTCATGTGGTGGGCTCCGTGGGGGAATAAAGTGCGGCCTGGGCCGCTCGCAACGTAGGGTAACAGAAGGCAAGTCCGGGGCCGGACGACCCGGACCGGCGATAGATCGTAATTACGTGGGCAGGGTAGCGCCAGTCGTGAACGCTGCCGGCGATTGGAAAATCGATGCCCAGGAAGGTCGGCACCGGGTCGAATTTAGCGACCACGCGGTAGTGAGGGTCCGTGGCGAGCGCGTGCCGGAAGCGGAGAACCTGGGCGTTGGTCCAGAGGTGGTGGTCTTCCAGCGAGTACTCATCGGTCACCAAGTAGCGCATGGGGCCCCCCAGGCGTCTGACCTGGAACCGGGTGAAGCACGGTTGAAGGCCGGCGGCGATGAAGTACGGCATGTTGACGAGGCCGTTTGGGAGCATCTCAAACCCGATGCGCGCGTGTTTCGGAGCGCTCCGCGACAACCATGCTGCTGCCTCGGCGCGCGGCTCGCTGCCTGTGAACAAGCCGCCGTAGGCCATGTCATATGTCCAGGAGTACAGCACCGCGACGGCGGCGACCAGCACGATGAGCGAGCGCCAGAGGCCCGCGCGCCATCGCGGAGCTGTGTTTGCCGCTGGACCGAAGCCGCTCCCCGTTGTCCACCTGAATGCGTCCACGGCAACGCGACCGGCAAGGATGGCTAGAGGTGGGATCAAGGGAGCGCTGTAACGCATGAACTTAGCGGAGGAGAAGCTCACCAGCAAGAAATACGGCACGATCCAGGCGAGGAGCAATAAATCCGCCCTGCGCCGCCGGAGTATGGCGAAAAGGGCGCCAATAACCATCCATACGGTGAAGGCGACCCCCACCCCGTAGCCCAGGGGATAGCGCAGCACAAACAATATGCCCGGGCCGTAGCGATCAAAACGACCTTGATACTCGGCGGCACTATCAACCGTGCGGATTTGCAGAGTGTGCAGGCTGGCAGCGACGAATGCCGCGGGCTCGATAAGCGCGTAGATGTTGGTGGCGCCGGCCGTCAAAATACAGGCGCCGACGGATCCGGCCAGCCAGCGCACGGGGATAGCTGCGGACAGGTCTGTTTGCTTGCTCAGCCACCACGCCGCGGTAACGGGAAGGAGCAGCAACACCATCTGGTACTCGGTTCCGGTGGCAATCCCCGCCAGAACTCCGGCTAACACCAGCCACAGGCGATTGCCTTCCATCGAGACGAGCGCCGCCACCAGCGCCGCCATCATCCACAGAACCGTTGTCGAGTCCGGCGTGGCGAAGTGACTGAGTTGGATCAGCATCGTCGAAAGTGCTACCAACAGTGCAGCCAATAATCCGGCTATCCGTCCATACGCAATAGCTCCGAACTTGTACGCGAGCAGTATTGCCAGGCTGGACACGATCAGCGATGTCACGCGGCCGGAGACGGCGGCCTGGATGAATTCCGAGTTCGCCTGGGGGCCGAACAGGTGCGATGGAAGGAGAGACATCGCGGGCGTCACGATCTGATGGATGCCGTACATCAGGTACGGATACACGGCTCCCCAGTCAAAGAAGCACTGTTTACCCGGATGCGGGCAAGGGTTGAGGCTGTGATACTGCGTAAACCAGTGACTCAGCCAGGTCACCACCCACTCGTCAGGTTGCGGGCGGCGAGAGACGTCGGCATTGTGCAGACCCCACATCAAGCCCCGAGCGCGCAGCAGCACGCCAAGCGCCACGATGCCGCCGAGAAAGAGCCGGGATGACGCCTTCGACATGAATGGGCGGCGCTACAGCCCCCGCAGCAACACCGATTTCGCTTCGATCAAAATTCGGCGGTCGAAGAGAGTAAGACCGCCAAGGTACACAACAGCCGCGACCAACAGGCAGATAACCAATGTGATGAGGTCTCCGGCATGGAGAACGTCGAGAAACGCGGATTCGGCTACAAGGACGGCCCCCGTCATGAGCAACGTGAATATGATGGGAATTCTCGACGCGCGCCATGCCTCCATTGGCGTGACCTCTAGGTAGCGGTGAGCCAGAATGAGAGCGGCGGGGAATTCGATGACCTGTACCGGTATGTATACCAGGGCCAGGCCGAGGATCCCGAATTGCGAACCATAGATCATCGCCGGAACCATGATGATCAGCTTCACGCTGTTGTAGGCCCACACCAGCCATGGTTTGCCGATGGACTTGTAGCCTTCGAAGAAGATAGAGAGCATCGTCCGGTTGCCGGCATACACCGCGAGCAGCGAGAGCACCAGGAACGAGTCACGGTACTGGACCCACTTGCTTCCGAGTAACGGCACAATAATGACCGGCGCGACAGCCGCCAGAAGCGCGGCTGCGGGAAACATTACGAGTCCCATCTGACGAATCGACTTGAGCAGCACGCTTTTGAGCTTGGAGAAGTCGTCCTGTAGACGGCTGAGAGATGGGAAGACCATGCTGCTCGCCATGAGAGTGAAGACGCTGGCGGCGATGAAGGCCAGTCTCCACGAGGTTGAGTAAAAACCCATGTCCTTCTTGCTGTGAATGAAGTGGCCGCCGATAAACAAGTCGACGTTCTGGGACATATACAGCAACGTCAACCCTGCTCCGATCCAGACTCCGTAACGAAACAGCCGCCAGGCTTGCTCCGGAACGAGCTGGGGCTTCGGCCGGTACGGATACACCACCCAAAGCAGAATCATGCCTACGACGACGGAGACAAGTTCGCGGGCCACGAGAGCTCCCACGCCGAAACCCCAAATGGCAAAGAGCACCGCGATGTCGCCCGCGGCGATTACTTGCCCGACCGGCGGGATTGATCTCGCTCGGAAGTCCATGTCACGTAGGAGCAAGTAGTAGTGCACCGAGGTGACGGATGCGAAGACATAGGCAATCGAAAGCACCCTGAAGATCCCTTCGATCTCGGGGTGCCCATAGTACACCGCGATTGGGTGGGCCAGGAGCTGAGCGGCGCCGGTGATCACCACCGCCATAATCATGTTCAGCGTCCAGGCAGTGTTGGCGGCCGCGCGGCTGACGGTCTTTTCATAGACCAGGGCCGGACCGGTACCGAAGTTGCGGAAATTATCGAGGAACTTGTACGGCACCACGGCCAGCGCGTACGCGCCGGAGGCACCCGGGCCCAGATAGCGGCGCAGGCCGATGGTGAACACGGGGCCAAACAGCTTGGGAACAACCAGCGCGACCAGCACCCAGAAGGCACCCTTGGTGTTGGGAAGCTTGGAGAGAAGGGCGCTTGGTAGTTGCCTGATGCCCGGACGCTGGACAGGTACAGGCGCGGCTTCCAAGACGTCTTGCTGTTCGAGCGTCATGTTTCTCCTACTACTTTCAATCTTAGATACTGGTACCTTGAGGCATAATGCGGCCTCGGCACGATTCAGACAAAGTTCAGCTTGAGAGGGTTCCCGCCGCGCCCAATGCAATCAAGCTACTCGGGGTCCGCATCCATCGCCTGCGGCTGTCCGAGTTACTGGATCGCACGCTGCACATCATACGCCAACGCGGGCGTGCGACCATCCTCTACGCCAACGTCCACTGTCTGAACATCGCTTTCGACGACCGAGCCTATCGCGACATTCTGAATGCCGCGGATCTGGTTTACTGCGACGGCACCGGGGTGAGGCTCGGAGCGTGGCTCGCGGGGACGTCCCTGCCGGCCCGCATGACCGGCGCCGACTGGATCCACCCGCTCGCGGATGTGGCGGTGCAAAACGACCTCTCGCTGTACTTGCTTGGCTCGGAGGCCGGTTCGGCGTCCGACGCGGCTCGCGTTCTCCAGCGAGAGCACCCCGGTTTGAGCATCGTCGGCGCCGGCTCCGGTTACGGCCTGTCGGGTGACGACATACACGCGATCAATGTCGCCGCGCCGGATTTGCTGCTTGTCGGCATGGGCAGCCCTCGACAGGAGAAGTGGATAGCCGACCATCGGAGCGAACTGGCTGTACCGGTCGTGTGGGC
The DNA here is from genome assembly GCA_050695395.1 of Chloroflexota bacterium. Lineage (GTDB taxonomy): Bacteria > Chloroflexota > UBA5177 > UBA5177 > UBA5177 > JBOGSL01. The sequence goes on from JBOGSL010000319.1 coordinate 17,666, forward strand.
GGTTGGTGCCCTGTTCGACTTCGTCAGTGGTCGAGTTCCCCGCGGCCCTCGTTGGATGACCGAGCACGGCCTCGAGTGGGCCTGCCGGTTGGCCGTCGAACCCAAAAAGCTCTGGCGCCGCTACTTGGTCGGTAATCCCCAGTTCCTGCTCCGCATTTGGCGGCATCATCGGCCGCACCTCTATGACTGATTCCGCATAGCCTCGATGAGGATTTGAGCCACCGGAGGCCGCGAGAAGGTAGGGGGAGGCATCTGTCCCTCCCGCAGCATCTTGCGTACCTGGGTGCCGCTGAGTATTACGTGATCTTCGGCGCCGTGGGGACAGCTCTTGGCAGTTGCCATGTTCCCGCAGGCCGTGCAGAAGAACGCGTGCTCAAAGAAAAGCGGCTGGATACCCAGCTCGCTGGGTTCGAAGTTGCTGAAAATGTGCTGAGCGTCATACGGCCCGTAGTAGCCGCCGACGCCGGCGTGATCGCGGCCGACGACGAAATGTGTGCACCCAAAGTTCTTGCGAATGAGACAGTGAAAGACCGCCTCGCGCGGGCCACCGTATCGCATCGCGGCGGGATTGACGGCAAGCTGCACCCGGTCTGCGGGATAGTATTCCGCCAGAAGGGCCTGGTACGACCTCATCCTTACATCGGCCGGCACATCGTCGCTCTTCGTGGCCCCGACCAGGGGATGAAGCAGAAGACCATCGACAATCTCCAACGCGCATTTCTGCAAGTATTCGTGAGCTCGATGCACCGGATTGCGCGTCTGGAATCCCACGATCGTTCGCCAACCCCGTTCGGCAAAAATCTGCCGCGTCTGCGCCGGCGTAAAGCGGAACTCGGGAAACGGTAGGTCCGGCAGGGGGCCGAAGAGCTGAATCGGGCCACCAATCAAGGTGTCACTCTCGGCGTAGAGCGCGGCGACGCCCGGGTGCTCCATTTCATCGACGCCAAATACCTGAATTGCCTCGCGGTGCTTGTCGCGGGTGAACTTGTCCTCGACGTCCATGACGGCGAATTTCCTCCCGCCGGCGGAGAGCACGACCCGGTCTCCGGTCTCAATGGTGGCGGCCTGCTCTGGCTCGAGCGAGAGGGTGATGGGAATGGTCCACGGCAAGCCGTTGGCGAGCCGCATGGTCTCCACTACCGGCTCATAGTCTTCGCGCGTCATGAAGCCGGTTAGCGGGCTGTAGCCGCCGATGGCGATCATCTCAACATCCGAAAGATCGCGCTCACTGAGCTCAATCGTTTGCAATGACGCCGCTGCGGCTTGAAGCTCTGCGGCCGCCTCGCCCTCTACAAAGCGATCCACCAGCACGCCGCCGTGCGGCTCCGACCCGAATAGAACTGTATCGTGTTCCGCGGTTGTCACTAGAGATACCCCCATCCCTTCAGTTTGTCTTTAATCTGTTGTTCTTCATCCTCGGAGAGGTAGCTCTCACTTGACTGGCGGGCCAGCGCCAGGTCGACTGACTCCACCTGCCTTGCTTCATCCTTGAATGCGCTGGACAGCACCTGACCATCCATGTCCGACGGGACCGGTAGCTCCATCGCATGGAGGATGGTAGGCGGTACGTCGATCAGACGGGCTCCCTCGAGTACCTTCCCCGCAGCGATAGTCGGTCCCATTGCCAGAAATATTCCGCGTTCGTCGTGCGACCCGGGAACCTGGACGAGTTCATCGTATGGAACCTCGCCGATCATCGGGCCACGCGCAAGCGGGCCTTCTTTATACATCTCCGTGTACCAAACAACGATGTCGGGCGCTCGCTCCACATACGGCCCGTGATAGAGGTCCTCGCGTTTGTGGACGCTCACGACGATCTTCTCACCGGTGCGAGGGTCCCGAAGCTCTTGCACGTCGCGCATGATCCTGTCTCGAAGCGCTTCGTACTCCTCCGGCGGGACCACCCCGTTCGGCTGCCGGCCCTGTACGTTGATGACGATGCCGGCGAGAGGAGGATTCTTCATAGGGAAGTGGTAGGCCTGCGTCTTCGAGAAATCGATCTCTTGCAACCCATGCCACATGTTCTGCAGCTCGCCCTTCATGCCCTTCGGCGCCCGTCGACGAAGCATGGTGCGGAGCTTTGAAGGCATCAACCGCTGATTGAGGGCGTAGATCTGCTGTTTGAAGGACTTGGTCTCTTCCCTCGGCGTAAGCAGTCCTTGCTGCGCGAGCCAGACATTGAGATTGACCTGGCGCGGAGGCGTGATGTTGCCCCCGTGATCAGACAGAACTACCACCGTATCTTCCGGACCAAGTTTGCTTAGCGTCTCCCCCAGCGCCTCGTCCATCTTTCGATAGAAGTGATTTACCACGTCTCCGTAGCGCTGGGCTTCCTCCGGGTTGTAGGCCGGCGTGCGCTGGTCGACAAACTTCATGAAGAAGTGATGCACCTCATCGGAAACCCGGTGCACAACCATAAATAGATCGTGCGATCCGTCCATCAGCCGGTTGATGAGATCCGAAAGGTGGCCCATCTGGTCATCGAGCGCCTGCACCTGCTGGTCGATGGTAAGAAGCCGGAAGTCCGGAGTCTCGATCTGATCCACCCCGCCGACCCGCTCTCGCAGCTCGGGCGGATAGAAGGACTCGGGCGTGTCACCGGGTGTTGGGAACCCGGATACCATCAGACCATTGATCGGCCAGGCGGGGTAGGTCATGGGCACTCGTACCGCTGCGACGCGGCCGCCCATCTGGCTGACGACATCGAAGATGGTTTGGCCGGAGAAGTAACGCGAATTGGCGGTTCGCCCGACATACGAATAGCTGAGCGCATCGTAGTCGTTGAACATATACACGCCGTGCTCGCCCGAATTCTTGCCGGTCATGAAGGTGACCCACGCGGCAGCACTCTGAAAGGGAATGGTGGAGGTAAGGTCGCCGTAACTACCCTGCTCCATCATCCGCTGAAAATTCGGCATCTCGCCGCGCTGAACGAGCGGTTTGATGAATCGCCAGGTTGCGCCGTCGAAGCCGATGACGTACATCCTTCGCATGCAGCTCTCCTCTAAAGAACGGTCCGCCCATCCACGCCGTCCGGGCACGGCAGCCCCGACAGGGCACAGG
>JBOGSL010000320.1:0-5324 GCA_050695395.1 Chloroflexota bacterium
GGACATGGCCACCACGAACGATCGCAAAACACGTGCTTGCGCACCCGCCGGTATCGACGCAGGGCATGTCTGCGGATGGGGGCGAAGCGCGCCGCACGCCGGGAGAACATCGAGCGCACCTCGATAAATCGGGAACCTGCGGATCGTGGTTGAGAACCCGCCGATAACGTCGAAGGCCGTGTTTGCGGATGGGGTGAAGCGCGCCGGCAGCCCTTGGACTATCGAGCGCATCCCGATAAATCGGGAACCTACCCCTCCATCAAACCGTTGATCTTCCTGGCGAGCTGGTAATCGGCGTCGGAGATGGCGTTCTGAGTGTGAGTGTAGAGCTCGATCTTGACCTGATTCCAGGAGTGGATACAGATATCCGGGTGGTGGTTCTCGGCTTCGGCCAGCTCACCGACGCGGTTCACCAGCGCCAGGGCTTCCCCGAAGTTTTTCACCTTGACGTTCCTCGTGAGCTTGCCGTTCTCAACTGACCAGTCTTGCACCTGTTGTGAATCTGCCATGGTCCTCACTCTCGCCATTCGCGGCATTGTCGGGCGTTGTCCCGCCGGACGCGGCCCCGTTCCCGGCGCGCCGGGGCTAAGGATTCGCGCTCTGTGCCCGGTACCATGGTGCCATGAGCCCGCGTCTTCCCGCGCGCAGCGCGTTTGCCCATCGATCGTTCCGGCTCTACTGGAGCGCCCAGCTCATCTCGATGATGGGCACGTTCATGCAGCAAGTGGCGCTCGGCTATCTCGTCTACGACATCACCGGATCGAAGTGGCTGCTGGGAATTATCGCCGCGCTTCAGATGGGGCCCAGCCTAATCCTCTCGCTTCCGGCCGGCGTCCTGGCCGATCGTGTGCCGCGCCGCAATCTGATTCTGGTCACGCAGAGCACGGCGCTCGTACTTGCCTTTAGCCTGGCCACACTCACCGCGTTCCATCAGTTGGAGGTTTGGGAGATTCTGCTGATCTCCACGATCTCGGGAATCGCGATAGCGGCCGAATCCCCGGCGCGGCAGGCGCTGGTGGTCGAGTTGGTGGGGCGCGAGGATGTTCCCAACGCGATTGCGTGGAACTCGCTCATTACCAACGGGGCCCGGGTGGTTGGACCTGCGATCGGAGGCGTTGCCATCCGGTACGTGGGCGTGGCGGCGGTGTTTTACTACAACAGCTTCTCGTTTCTGGCGATGATCGTCGCTCTGCTGCTGATGAGTCTCCCGGCGATCGAGCTCATCCCGCGGCGACATCCGGCCCGCGAGATTGTCGATGGACTCAGATACGTCAAGGCCAGCCCGGCGATCTTGATGGTGCTCGGCCTGCTCGGCGTGATCGCCACATTCACCATGAACTTCACCGTTCTCATGCCGATCCTGGCCGCCGACCACCTGCACGTCGGCGCCGAGGGCCTTGGATGGATGTGGACGGCTTTCGGGCTGGGTGCGGTCATCGGCTCGATGACGGTGGTCACCTGGAGCCGGGCCGCGGTTGGAGGGCCGCTGCTCTTGGGCACCGCCATCCTGGTTGGATTCGCGGAGGTTTGGCTCGGCATCTCGCGGGGCTTGCTCTTTTCGCTGGCGGCTCTGGCCGTCACCGGCTGGGCAAACGGCGCCTTCTTTGCCGGCGCCAATGCCGCCATTCAGCATCGGGTCGCGGACGTGGTTCGTGGCAGGGTGATGGGCCTGTACAGCATGGTCTGGGCCGGCACCGGCCCCATAGGCGGGTTGTTCACGGCCGGTTTGGCCAGCGCCGGAGGCGCGCCTCTGCCGCTGTTTGTGGGCGGCGGGATCGCCGTCGCGGTCGGTCTGGCGATCGGGCCTATGTTCTTGCGCCGGATGTCGGGTGAGCAAACGCCGATCGAACAGCGCGAGAAAACGGCGGTCTAAATCGCTCGGCGCCACGAGCGGAGAGGACGCATAATTAACATAAGGCGATTTGGGCGTGGACCAGAGATTTCTGGATCGAGTGACCGCGGGAGAGCGACTGGCAAGCCGACTCACCGCGTACCGGCACACGGATAGCGTTGTCGTCGGCATGGCACGCGGCGGCGTGCCGGTGGGGTTCGCTGTGGCGGAGCGATTGCACCTGCCGTTGCGGGCCCTCGTGATCAGGAAGCTCGGCGCTCCGCGGAATCCGGAGCTGGCCATCGGAGCGGTAAGCGAGACCGGCGCCGTGCAGCTCGATCCTCAGGTCATTCAGGCCAGCGGCGCAACCGCCGCCTACATCGAGGCTGAGATGTCCCAGGAGATGCGGGAGGCCCGCCGCCGCCAGGAAGAGTATGCGACCGGGCCGGATCTAGCATCGATAGAGGGGCGGACCGCAATCATCACCGATGACGGTATCGCCACCGGATCTTCTGCGGTAGTGGCAGTCAAATCGGCCCGGGACCTGGGCGCCCGTACCGTCGTCCTGGCTGTCCCGGTGGCCTCTCGCCAATCGATCGAGATGCTGGAGCCCCTGGTCGATCGATTGGTAGTTCTGGCCGAGCCCGATCCCTTCCTGGCAGTCGGCCTGTACTACCAGGACTTCGGCCAGGTCAGCGATGCCGAGGTCATCTCCTACTTGAGCCGGGCGAGCAAGCAACTGGACGACGACCCGAATGTCGACGTTGAGATACCGGCGGGCGAGGTCATCTTGCAGGGAATCCTCGGCCTGCCGGAGCAGCCTCACGGCATAGTGCTGTTCGCGCATGGAAGTGGCAGCGGCCGGTTTAGCCCGCGGAATCAGATGGTGGCCCGCGCGCTGCATGAAGCCGGGCTGGCCACGGTACTGCTCGATCTGCTCACGCCCTCGGAGAGCGAGGATCGCCGCCTGGTGTTCGATATCGGCTTACTCGCTCAGCGTTTGGTGGCGGCGACCGATTGGGTTGGCAGCCGGCCTGACACCGCTTCGCTTCCCATCAGCTATTTCGGAGCCAGCACCGGAGGCGGCGCGGCGTTGGTGGCGGCGGCTCAGCGGCCCGACGAGATCCGAGCGGTGGTGTCCCGTGGAGGCCGGCCCGACCTGGCAGGGCCGGCACTGGAGAAGGTTCGGGCTCCCACGCTCCTCATCGTGGGAGGCGCTGACGAGCAGGTCATTCTGCTGAACGAGCGCGCCATGGATCTGCTGACGGTCGTCAAAGAACTGGTCATTGTGCCCGGCGCGACCCATCTCTTCGAGGAACCCGGCGCCCTGGAGGAAGTGGCGCGGCTGGCGGCGGATTGGTTCAATCGAGTTGTGAGTTGTGAGTTGTGAGTTGTGTTGTGAGTTTTGAGTTTTGAGTTTTGAGTTTTGAGTTGCGGGTTTTGGGCTAGCCGTTACTCGGCCGTCTCACGGCCCAGCGCTTAAGGCGCCGGGCCTACGGGCATGGCGCACGACTCACGACTCAAAACTCACGACACAACTCACAACTCACAACTCAGGACTCACAACTCACGACTCACAATGCAACCGCTGTTTTCGACGACAGCCGCACGTACCGGTACAGCCTCTCCCGCGAGTGGCTGCACGGATCACCGCGAGTGGCGTTCGTCATGCTGAACCCAAGCAGCGCCGGGGAGGTCAGCAATGACCCGACCATTCGCCGCTGTATCGGTTTTGCCCAATCGTGGGGCTTCGGCTCGCTGGAGGTGGTGAACCTCTTTGCCTTTCGCACTGCGGACCCGCGCGAGCTGTTTCACGCCAATGATCCGGTTGGTCCGGAGAATGATCAATTCATACGCGGCGCGGCGGCATCGGCCGATACGGTGGTTGTCGCCTGGGGCAACAGCGGCGCTCGCCACTCCCGTGACGTCACGGTACTGTCGCAGCTGGCGGATCTCAATCTCTTCTGCTTTGGATGCACCAAGTGCGACCAGCCGAAGCACCCGCTGTACCTCCGGTCTGACCTGTCGCTCCGGCCGTTCCAGGTCCGGTCGACGGACCTCAACGCCCCGAAAGGTGACCGAATCTATCAATCGCTGGCTCGCGGCCCGGCCCCGGACCAATCCGCGACTGGTCTTTCGTTTCCTGAGGCTCGGGACGTGGGCGAGGCTCGGTGCCCCGAGCGGGAGTTTGGGTCAGAGTTTTTGCCGCCGTGCCTACCGCACCCGGCGGGCACCTCTCGATAATGGCCCGAGGACCCTCGACTTCGGGCCGAACGGCGACGGTCGGATCATGCCCTGACGGCGACTGCGAACTCCGCCACGCTTTCGCAATGCTTATCCAGCAACGGCACTAGACTGGCCGGGAGGTTGAGGCCGGGGGGCCGGATCGAGGCGTCGGCGATGAGGCCCCGGCGGCGGAGAATCTCCTTGCGGATTGCCAGGCTGACCTTGTTCTGCGCCTCGAAGACGGCCAGCGGGAGCCAGGGCAGATAGGCCGCCCGGGCGGCGTCGAAGCCGCCGTCGTGCCAGGCATCGAGCGTCGCGATCAACGCCTCGGGGAAGGCGAACCCTGTCATTGCGCCCGCCGAACCCGCCGTCAGCTCGTCCAGCAAACTCACGCCTCCCAGACCACCGAACACCGGGATATCGGCTTCACTGGTTAGCGCCGCGACTGCCGGCGCGGTGGGAGCCGCCTCGGCCTTGATGGCGACTGCCACATCCGATGCTGTCGCCGCTACAGCAAGCCGCTCGGGGCTGATGACGACTCCGGTGTTCATCGGATGATCCTGGATCACGATTCCGCAGCCCGCACGCCGCCCAATCTGGCCCAAGTGCGCGGCCAGCTGACCGGGATCATTGGTCGAAACCAGGACCATGCACGCTCGTGCGCCGGCCGCCACCGACCGCCGCGCCTCTTCGACCGCCGGTGCCGTTGCCATGGCGGACATTCCGACCACAACCGGCATGCCGTGCGCCGCTTCCACCACCGTCCGCAGAACTAGGTCGCGTTCTGCCGAATCCAGTCGTGCCGCCTCGCCCAGGACGCCGAGCGCCACCACGCCGCGAGCGCCAACCAGCCGATAGAATCCCACCAGCTTTCGTAACGAGTCGACATCGACGGCCAGGTCCGGGTCCCGAAACGGGGTGGCGAGGATCCCCCAGAGGCCCGGCTCGAGCGGTTGAAAGCGGCCCTCCGTTGCTGTTTCTGTCCCGACGGCCTTCATCGCGCCGTCATCGTAGCACGGCCTGAAGCGAGAGAGGGCGGGCGCGCATCAGCCCACGCACCCCCGAATCGCGTCCTATGATAAGCAAGACACGTGCTCGATGTAGCCCAAGTTCACCGTCATCTTTCCACCGGGTCGACGGAGATGTTCCGCCGGCTCATCCTCTTCGCTGCGGATAGTCCCCTTGCCCGAGAGGTAGTCCAGCGTCACGGAACCCTCTTTGGCGTCCGTCGCTTCGTGGCGGGTGAGTCGCTGGATGACTGCGTCGC
>JBOGSL010000321.1:0-2558 GCA_050695395.1 Chloroflexota bacterium
GTGCGGTTGAGGCCAGGGGTCTAAGGCGCCGTCTGCGGCCAGCAAAGCGCGCTCGGTCCCGAGCGGAACTGCGCCGCCCCGCGATTCCAGAAAGCTGAGCTCGATGCGTCGAAGTGATCGCGCGGCCGCAAAGTCCGACGTCGTACGGGACGTACTGCGCTCTGAGGCATATTTTTGCAGTATCCGGCGCCCGTAGCACAATGTCCGTCGGATTCGGACCCTCAGCTTCCGCTTTCACCACACACGTGAAAATGCTCGTGAATCAATTCCGCAAGCGCAGTTTCCTGCAAGGATTTCTGCGCGGGCTGAATTCGGCGGTTGAGATCTACCAGCCGTATCTACATGTCGCTTCGAAGCGGTCCCCGATGGCCTCCATGCGCAGAGAGTGGGAGATGATCGGCGGCGACTTCCGCTCGGTCATGTCGCGACAGCATGGCGACGCCACACGAACTACCTCGAACACCTGAGGGCGGGCAAGCTGGCGAGCGTGACTTCGGTCAAGCAAGGCAGGAAACCAAACGCCTCCGTTGCAACTGCGGCAAGATGCACTGGACTGAGCGATGCAGGCCAGAGTGGCGCTACGGTGGATCGCGGCGCGGACCAGGCAGCCCGCGAGCTAGTCGCCGAGGAACTGGGACATTCCCGAGTTGGAGGGCATGGATGCCGAGGGAATCAGCGAACTCACTGGCTTATCCGCATCGAATGTGGCGACTAAAGTCCATCGGATCAAGGAAGTCCTACGCAAACGTTTTGAAGCGAGAGACTGCGATAAGCGATAAGCACGACCATGCTGACATGAGGCGTCTCTGACAGAATCAGATGGTTGAGAGTAATCTCATGTCCTTAGTCGAGCTTCGGAGCGGGCTTTCGAAGTTAAACAGAATGGCCCGCGCTCGCGCGTTGATAGGTGGGCTCTGCTGCTTGATATTCATCGGCTCTTTCGGCGCACAGATTTTCACGGCCCAAAATCGCGTAACCCACGTCGCTGCATGCTTAATCGTTGTTGGCGCGGGGTACCTGCTCTACCGGCTCATCTCGGATCGTCGACAAGCGCCAGACCAATCATTAACTGAAGGAGAGCCGCAGATCTGCGCGGCGTTCTACCGATCAGAACTCGAGCGGCAGCGGGATTTCCATCGCCGTATATGGGTCTGGTCGCCAGTCGTCTTTTTGTCATCTGCATTGGTGATCCTTCTTCCGATGCGTCGCTTCACAACGTGGCAGTTCACGGTGACAATGATAACTCTTGTAGCGTTTCTGATCGCGGCCGGCGTCGCAGGGAATTTGTGGCAAGCAAGGGAATATCAACGCGAGCTCGATGAGCTGAACGCACGTTCAGACCAATAGTCAGCCCCCGTGCCGCCGCGTGCTCTGCGCTCGGGCGCGGCGATTTGGTACTACTACACTGAGCACGACATCGGTGGGCCCATCCGCTGCCCTGTCCAAAGGTGTTGGTGCCTTTGGTCGCGACATGGGAGCATGTTCGACGCTACGGCTCGTCGTTCGATTGGGGAAGGCCCTTCTCGCGCAGACCGTCCAGGTACTCGGCCCAGTCCTGCATCATTGGGCGCCGCTCGGCAAGCCGCTGCGCCCTGTTGTAGGCTGCCCGGACTTTGTTTCGCTCGGCATGTGCGAGCGATAGCTCGATTGGGTCCGGGTTTACGCCGCGCTCGTTGAGGAGCGTGCTGACGATGCTGCGAAAGCCGTGAGGGGTCATCTGCTCGCTCGGATAGCCGAGCCGGCGCAGCGCGCCGTTGAGTGTGTTGTCGCTCAAAGGGCGACCGCCGCCGCCGATCGCGGGGAACACATAGTTGCCGTGGCTGGTGACGGGTTGAAGCTCTTGCAGAATGGCAACGGCCGGACGGGAAAGCGGCACGATATGCGGCTCGCGCATCTTCATCCGCTCCGCGGGGATCCGCCACACGGGCTCGTTACCGTCGAGGGTTAACTCCGACCATTCAGCGGCGCGGAGCGCGCCCGGCGCGGCCGGTCGCGATCGCGTAGCCGAACACCCGACCGCAGATTTTGCGGCTGCGGTGGGCGGTCTCGGGGAGGTTCTTGGCCTCGATCCGCTTCAGCGCATCGAGGAGGTCCGGCGCCTCGATTGTGGTAATAGGTTGGTTTCCAATGTACGGAACCACCCATCGGTAGAGCAGGTCGTGATCGCGCCGCCAGGTTGCCGCCGTCAGCGACTGTTTCTTGGTCACCAGCCATTCGTCAGTGATGGCCGCGAACGTATTGGCTGCGGCGCTGCGTTCGGCTTGGCGGCGGGCGCTCGGGTCTATGCCGTCCGCAACCAGCTTGCGTGCCTCATCGCGTTTCTCGCGCGCCCGCTTCAGTGGCACGTCGGGGTATGCGCCGAGGGACAGCAGCTTTTCTACCCCTGCCATCCGGTACCGGAGCCGCCAGAGACGGCCGCCCGCGGGGGTCACGAGCAGGAAGAGGCCGCGCTCGTCGAAGAGCTTGAAGGGCTTCTCAGCCGGCTTGGCGGCCCTGATCCGCGTCTCGTAGAGGGTGGGCATTTAGGTGTACGCATTCTCGAAATCGCGAGATACCCC
>JBOGSL010000322.1:0-3101 GCA_050695395.1 Chloroflexota bacterium
TTCGCGGGAGAAGGCGCGCAGCGCCTTCCGTAGGCCGGCTAGCTCCTGCGCCGGCTCTCCGACGTGTGGAGCTTCGGATTGTCGCGAGCTTGTTCCCCGCGCATGCGCCAGCGAGCGTGTGTGCACGCACGGGCGGGCGTGGTTGCCATCGGGCAGCCGGCGCAGGAGCTAGCCGGCCTACGGCCAGCGTTGACACGCCGGATTGTGCCGAGCGTGTTCGCTAACGAGGCGTTGGCGAGCGGTTGTGAATGCACGGACAGGGGTGGTTGGTATCGATGCGTTCCCTACGATACGGTTCGTGCGAATTCATCAGGCGGGGAAGGGGCAGTTGGGAGGAGATCGGCGCTCCACTCCCGGCCAAGCCCGGCGAACCGCTTCACTCAGAAGTTCTGGCTTCATTGCGTGCCGACGATCGATAGGATCGTTTATCTCGACTCGTCGGCCCCGGTCAAGCTGGTCGTTCGTGAAGCCGGGCCCGCCCTGCTCGAACACCTCCTGGTCGCTCACCGGCATCGGACGAGCTCCGCATTACCTACGACGACCGTCTGACTCGGGGGGCAGAGCTAGACGGCGTGCAAGTGTTGACGCCGGGCCGAGGGGTTTAAGCGTCCAATTACGAGCGCTGCAAGGGCTCAATCCGGTTGTCTACTCCTACGACAGCGATTTCGATCGAATCCCCGAGCTCGCAAGGCGGGAGCCGTAGCAGCAATCGATCGCCCAGCGGGCCGCGGGGCCGGCCCTATGGACGGTCGGATGGTGCGGCTGCTTTAGGACGAGAAGGTCACCTGGCGGCCAACTGCCTGGGCCTGCGCGAGGCTGCCCGCTACGTCGCGGCCACCGCGGGCTGACGATGCCAGGCGTCGGGGATCTGGTTGCGTTCCACATCGAGGACGATGCGCTCCATCGAGATGCTGCGCACCGCGGAGCTGGGAACGTAGATAGAAGGGGTCAGCGGGCCGAGGTTGACGCGGCCGGGGCGGACGGCGAAGAGGACGACTCCTGGTTTGCCGGGCGGCTCGGTCGCGAAGTCGTTGCGGGGCGATTGCTGTTGCGGGCCGGTATTGCCGGCTCGCGCGGTGGGGAATGGCCCCAGCTCTTCACCGGGCACCTTCGAGCCGGCGTCATGGTGGGCGTAGCCGAGCTCGTTCCCGGTGAGCTTGTCGTCGCCCGTGGCTTCCGAGCGCCAGACACGCACCACTGAGCCGATGTACTGATCCTGATATGCGCTGTAGACGTCCATTCCCGGACGGATCGAGAGGCTGGGGACGGCCGTTTGCGGAGGAGCGTTCATCCCTGTTTGGTCCGGGTGTACTCGAAGTAGTCCTCGGGGCTTTGCGCCGATTTGCGGCCGGCGAAGACCATCAGCATGCGAAGCACCAGGCCGCCCATCATCGCCAGACCGGCGGCCGCCAGGCTCATCCCCCGGTCATTGCCGCCCTGTTTCAGTCCCTTCAGCTGCATCACCAGAGGCGCGATGATACCCCAGCCCACCGCCGCCGGCCAGAAAATGGCGCCGTAGAACCCGGAGGTGAGCGGCTTACCCAGCTTGCCCACTGTCGCCACACCACCCACCAGGAAGCCCAGCTCGGCGCTCATGGCGGCGACCTCCGATCGAGCCAGCGCGCGCTGCGTACTCTCGCTTCCGGGACTCGTCAGATGCAGAATGACGGACACGGCCGCAAGCGCTGTGGAGAACGAGGAGGCGATGAACGTCGGTCCCATGAGGAGATAGTTCTTTGCCCAGAGGGGCACATTGGTGGCGGCCAGCAAGACTCCCGAGTAGCCGGCCAGAAAGATCGAGAAGGGGAGGCCGGCGATACCCACGGCGCGACGAAATCCGCCCAGCAAATCCTCTCCGAAGAACTGGGCGGCCGTCTCCAGCACGGCGGAGAGCCCCGAGAACAGGCCCAAAAAGAGCAGCGCCCAGCTGCCCAACGACATGGGCGACTTGAGCTTGATGATCCGGAACATGTGGAAGGCGCGTTCCGGCCGGCCGAGGTCGAGTGCCAGCAGGATGGGCGAGGGGATGACGGCGGCCAGACTAAGAAAGCGCCCGGCCCGAACGAGGGCCCGATCTTTGGAGAACAGCTCCCCAAGCGTCGCGATGGTGTAGCCGCCCCCGGCCAGCGCGGCCGTGAAGAAGTATGCCACCACCAACCAGCGCCAGTGCGGCTGTTTGATGACGGGCATGCCGTAATAGGTGCTCTGCACTCCGGTGGTGGATGTAATGACGCCCTTCTGGGGATGATCGCTTAACACGAGGACTCCTTTTCGTTGTGAGTGATGAGATGTGAGTTATGAGTAGGGCCATCCTGAAAGATCACCAGGCCCGCACCTCATAACCGACGGCACAGAACTCACGACTCACAACTCACGACTCATCGACCAGGCGGTGGCGGCGGCGAGGCCGAGCGCGGCGGCCGCCATGGTGAGGATGCCGGGCAGGGTGTGGTTCTGGGGCAGGCTCGGCTGGGCGGGAAGGTTGTACTTGGCGGGCTCATCCAGCAGCAGGAAGAAGGCGCTGAGATCGCCGATGCCGTTCGTGCCTCCCACCTGGTCGTCGCCGTAGATGTACGCGTTCAGTCCCTCGCCGCGGAGCTTGTCCACCCGCTGTTTGGCTCGCTGCTTCAGCTCGCCGATGTCGCCGAATTGGATCGAGTCCGTGGGGCAGGCCTTGGCGCAGGCCGGCTCCAGGCCATCCTCGAGGCGGTCGTAGCAAAGGGTGCACTTGTGAGCTTTCCCGTCGAGCGCGGGTGAGGTGACCGCGGCGCCCGCGGTATCCACCTCGATCACCCCAAAGGGGCAGGCGGGGACGCAGTAGCCGCAGCCGTTGCAGACATCCTGCTGCACGACAACGGTGTTGAACTCGGTCTTGATGATGGCGCCGGTGGGGCAAGCTTCGAGACAGCCCGCGTGCGCGCAGTGCTTGCACACGTCGCTCATCATCAGCCAGTTGGTCTGACCGCCCGGGCCACCGGCACCCGGAAGCTCGGCAAACGTGACGTGGCGCCAGGTTGTGGCGCTGAGGCTGTGGGTGTTGTCGTAGCTGGAGCCCTGCCACGAGATATCGTCCATGGGCAGCTGGTTCCACTGCTTACACG
>JBOGSL010000323.1:0-3573 GCA_050695395.1 Chloroflexota bacterium
GGTTCCGGGCAGGCTGCCGAAGTAATAGATGGCGCTGGTAACCTGATCGGTGACGTTGGCGCCGATGGCCACGAAGAGCGCACGCACCAGCAGGAGGGCGGTCTCCAGACCAAGCAGCAGCAAGACCAGCGAGTATAGTTCGTTTCGCCAGTTAAACGCGGACTCGCGGCCGGCGGGGTATCGCCAGTTGGGGTGATGGTGCTCGGCCCAACGACCCGGAACGCTGCCGTGAAACATCGAGCCGAGAGCGATGCGCGTGGCGGGATGTATCGCCGCCAGGTAAAAGTGGCCGAGGAACACCACCAGCGCCAGGTAAGCGAGATAGGTGTGAATGGTGTTGGCCTGCGAAACAATGTCGAAGGGGAAGCGGCGGTTCTGCCAGAGGATCAGCCCGGTCACTGCGAATGCCACCGTGGCGTAGGCGGTGAAGACGGCGTTAGCCTTCTGTCCGGAGTTGAACTTTCCGGCCGGGGGCGAACCGGGCTGGGGATCGACCGACGGGTGGGCCATCCAGCGAACATCATCCTCGTTCCATCGATCCACCAACCGGAAGTTGTGGCCCATGATGCGCCGATTGCCGGCGAGGGCGACGATGGATGGACCGAACACAAAGAAGAATGCCGTGGCCAGATGAATCTCGCGAAGCAGCGCGCGATGGCCGATCAGCACCGCGAGCTGATTGATGCCGATAAAGAGGCCGGTAGCCAGCAAGATCAGGAAAGTGACCGCCTGCGTCCAATGAACCAGCCGCTCCGTGCGCGTGAAACGAACCACTCGGGCCGGCGTTTGACGGGATTGCTCGACCACCGTTTGCATCGAGAATTCCTAGCTAGTCCGTTGTCGAGCCGCTAGCACAACGGCAGCTCGCCGTCTTCCTCTATGCGCCGCTGCCACGGCCAATATAGGCATCGACGCCGTAGCCGTTCTGCTCCCAGTAGCCCGGATAGACCTGGTCGACGACTTGGACGCGATTGACCCATTTGGCGAACTTATACCCGTACATGCCGGGGACGACGAGGCGAAGCGGCATGCCTTGCTCTTTCGACAGAGATTTGCCGTTGAGACCGTACGCCAGGAGCACGTCCGACTGCCTGGCTTGCTCGAAGGTGAGGCTCTCACTGTAGGCGTCGTCCATGCAGAGAAAACGAAGAGCGCGCGCATTGGGACGCGGGTGCGACGCCTGAACGATGTCCCAGAGCCGCACGCCTGCCCACCGCGGACTCGGCACTACCCAACCGGTGACGCATTGGTAATAGCGCGTCTCTGAAACCCGGGGCATGGCGAGCAGATCGTTGTACGTGTATGCGCTTGGCTTGTCTACGAGGCCGGCGACATGCAGGCGATAGGTGGCGGGATCGAAGCTGGGAAAGCCGTTGATGGTGTAGATGGTGAAGCCATCAACATTCTGCCCGCCGGCAAGGGCGGAGATGTTGAGGTTCGGAAGCTTCTTTCCCAGGAACAGAGCCCCGGCCGTAGCCGCCGACAGCCCCAGGAAACCGGCCCGTCCTATCCTTCGAGCGTGCGGCTGCGGCTGCGGGTGCCGTTCATTGCCGCTTGATTCGCCCGTGGGGTCCATGTGGTGTCCTCGGCACGATCATTCTACGACTACCGGTTACACTCCATCGCCGTGCATGATCTGGACTAGACCGACTGGCGCAGCTTGAATCGCTGGATCTTTCCGGTGGCCGTTTTGGGGAGTTCGTCCACGAATTCGATCCAGCGAGGGTACTTGTAGGGCGCGATGCGTTGCTTGACGAATTGCTGGATGTCGCGCGCCAGTTGCTCATTCCCTGGCCCCTGCTTCAGCACCACGAACGCCTTGGGCTTGGTGAGATTCTCTTCGTCGGGTTTGCCGACGACGGCGCACTCCAGCACGGCGGGATGTTCCATGATGGTCGCTTCTACCTCAACCGGGGAAACCCAGATGCCTCCTGCCTTGAGCATGTCGTCGGCGCGGCCGTCGTACCAGTAGTAGCCGTCTTCGTCGACATGGTACTTGTCGCCCGTACGGATCCATTCGCCCTTGATCGCCCACTTGGATGAAGCATGCTGGTTCCAGTAGTACGCGCAGGTGCTATCGCCCTTGACCATGAGATTGCCGATCTCGCCGGGCGGAACGTCTTCGCCATTTTCATCCACTATCCGAGCCTCGTAGCCGGGAACGATACGGCCGCTCGAGCCGGGCCGGGTGGCGTCCAGCCGGTTGCTCAGGAAGATGTGGAGGATTTCGGTCGTGCCGATGCCGTCGAGGATATGGACGCCGAAGCGATCGAGCCAGCGCTGGTGGACGCTGGCCGGAAGCGCCTCGCCGGCCGAGGTCGCCACTCGCACCGGTGACATGTCGACCTGGGCGCCGTTTTCCACGGCTTGAAGCATTTGAGCGTACGCCGTGGGTACACCGTAGAAGACGGTCGGCCTGTGCTTGTTCACGACATCGAACACCGACGCCGGATCCGGCCGGCCCGGATTGAGGATGGTGGTGGCGCCCACCGCAAATGGGAAGTACAGCGCATTGCCGAGCCCGTAGGCAAAGAACAACTTGGCGATCGAAAAGGTGCGATCGTTCTCGTTGATGCCGAGGACGGGCTTGGCGTACAGCTCGACGCAGTGCACCATGTCGTGCTGCAGATGCACCGCCGCCCGCGAGAAGCCCGTCGTGCCGGAGCTGTAGAGCCAGAAGGCCACGTCGTCCCGGCCGGTATCTGCAGGCGTGAGCTCGGCTTCTTGCCCACTCATGAGATCCTCAAAGGCCTGCACGTGGTAGGGCCTGGCCGCGGAGCCAATCGGAGCAGTGCTGGGTGGCCTCTCTCCCACCACCAGCACATGCTTGAGATGCGGGGCGTCCGCCAGCGCCGGCTCGATCACCGGCAGAAGCTCGGCGCTGACCACCAGCACTTTGGCTCGGCTATCTGCGAGCAGATGGCGGTAGCCGTCGGAGGTGAGCAAAGTGTTGGCCGGAACAGGGACGGCGCCGATCTTGATGGCGCCGAAGAAGCTGAAGGCGAATTCGGGACAGTCGAGCAGGGCTAACAAGACCCGCTGCTCCATCTCCAGCCCGAGCTCTCGCAGCGCATTTCCGGTTCGATTCACGCTGGCTGCCACATCTGCGTACGTCAGAGTACGGTCACCGGCTTCGATGGCAGTCTTCTCGCCCCGGCCCGCCTCAATATTGCGATCCACAAAGTAGCTGGCGGCATTGAACCGCTCCGGAACTTCGACCCGAGGCGCTACGTCGATGTCTATCATGCCGCACTATATCGCAATAGGCCAGCGGTAAGAAGACGGTTGGCCCAGGTGCGCGGCGCGCTGTAGACTCGTGACGCTGGGGGGCCCGGAGTGAGCCGGCTGCTTAGACTTCAAATCCTGAAGGCTCTTTGCGGCGCGACTGCTCTGGCGGTGGCCGGCTTCTACGCGGCCCACCCGCCCATGCCCCTCGCCACGTTTCCAGCGGGCGAATTCGAGGTCCACTACATGCTGGCGGCTGGGGCCGCCGCTCTCGTCTCGATAGCGGTGCCATCAAGGTGGGCACAGGCGGTTCTTCTAACATTCGCGGTGTCTGCCCTGGCATCGGAC
>JBOGSL010000324.1:0-3860 GCA_050695395.1 Chloroflexota bacterium
GAGACCCTCTCCTTCAGCCAGCAGGCCGCCCGGCGCGTTACCCTTCTCCGTCACCTGGGTGAGAGCTTCTCCTTCACCGCTTCCCTGGCCCGGCTGCACCGCGTTACTCGCATCGCCACGGAAACCCTGAGCTTCCTCGCCAGCCCGGTCCGCCGCATCGCCTTCCTTCGACAGACCGGTGAGAGCTTCTCCTTCACCGCCAGCGCCCATTCCATCATGGTCACGCTGGTCACGATCACGGAAAATCTTCCCAGCCTGCTCGACACCATCGGCAGGCTCTACCGTGGCTCCCGCCAAGCCGTCGCGTCGTTCTCCCTCACCGACACCACCACCCGGCTGCTCAATCTGGCCCGTACCAACGTGGTCAGCCTAACCATTGCCTCTACCGTCTCGGCGACCATCGTGCAACTGGTTGAGGTGCTGGAGTTCTTGCCCGGCCTCGACGATCTGGCCACGGGCTCCGCGGGGCGGATTGCCCGGTTGACGGAGAGCCTGAGCTTCTCGACTACGGTCCGGGGCATCGCCGGATTCGTCCGTGGCTTGGCTGAGAGCCTGAGCATCAGCACGAGCGTGAGCTTCCGCTTCAGCCGCGTGGCCGCCCTCATCGAGGCGCTGCCCCTCTCCGATCTCGCCAACCGCCTGATCCGGGTAGGCCGCAGCCGTACGGAAGCGCTCAGCATGGTCACCACGCTGCGCCGGAAGGTCAGCGTGGTGAGAAGGGCAACCGAGGTGCTGCCCGCACTCCACGATGTCGTGGTTGGCCGTCTAGTGGTACTGGTGGCCTTGATTGAAGCCCTTCCCGGCTTCAGCGACCTGATCAGCCGGGGAAGAAGCATTGTGATTGCCCTCGGTGAGACCTTCAGCTTTGGAGACAGCCCCGAGGATTGGGCGCGGGGCCTGGTCGAAAACCTTCCGTTTGGCGACAGCGTCCGCGCCGGCCGTCGCTTCGTCCGGCGCATGCTCTTCTGGATGCCGCCCACCATCGATCATCTGGGCGCCCAAACCAACTATCGCCGGGACATCGGCGATGAACAACCCGATGAGGACAACCCATGAGTACTACCGTCAGCAACACCCAAATCTGGGAGAAGATGGTCGATATCGGAATGGATCTCGCCACTCTTAAGGCCATGACGCGCAGCCTGACTGAGGATGTCCAGGAACTGAAGCCGATGCCGGGACTCCTGGCAGGCCACGAAATGCGCCTCCAGCGACTGGAGGAGCATCGACCAGATATTTTCGACGACCAGGAGATACGTGACATCCGCCGCATACTCGACGATTGGCGGATGAGGATCGAGAGGAAGCGGATCGTCTTCCTGGCAATCGCTTCCGCGCTTGCGCTCGTCGTGCTCACCGCAGCCATGACGGTGATCTCCCAGCATGGCCTCCTCTGAGAGCTATCGCTGTCCGGTATGCAACTCTCGCCACGGCATTCCCACGGACGATGACGGCCAGCATGAGGACTGGTACTGGCTGCGTGATCCGTACTTCGCCGGGCCATTTTGCTCCCCGAACTGCACCAAGGTTTTTACCCAACTGGCCACGCTCCACGGCCTTGACGCTGCCAATGAATTACTCCGACTTCGTGAGCATGGTCAAGACAGCAGCGCCGAAGACCACACCGATCACACCTGGCGCTGGGAACGGATGCTGGTATCCCACCGCATCCCGGTCGAGGTGGATGGCCAATTCGTTCCCCTGGCCGACTCTCCTGACGCCGCCTGGCGGCTCATCCTGTGTTAGCGATCTACCAGACGCCGGAGCAGCAGGTGCTGCCCATCCTGCTGGACGCTCTCGCGAAAGCCGAGCGTTCGATCGATCTGCTCATGTATGGCTTCGATCATCCCGATCTGTGCGCCGCACTCTGTGCCGCGGCACATCGAGGGGTGCAGGTCCGTGGGATCTTCGACCATCTTCAGTCCTGTAATCGCCATCAACTGCTCTGCCTGCACCGTCTCATGCTGGGCATCGGAGCAGGAGCCGTCCGGATCGGCACCAGCCCCCAGCACCGCATCATGCACCGCAAAACCTGCCTGATTGACGGAGCCATCGTGCTGACCGGCTCCTACAACCGGACCGTGCCGGCGCAGCGTGAATCCAACGATCTCGTAGTCATCGGTGACGGCGCCATCGCCGCGCAAGTTCAAGTAGAGTTCAATTCGCTCTGGCAATGGATAACCGTCAACGAGCCAGCGTACAGCCAGCTTCTGGAGAAAACCACATGGACATCACCGACCTGATCATCTTCTTCTTTTTACTCGGGATCGTCGTCACGGTCCTGTACATCTCCAGCCGGATATCGTCCGATCTTGACGAGCCACTCGAGTAAGCTCCGCGCCCTTGAACTGCTCCTCAAGAGCTTGCTTCCGATCTGCCTGTTTGTAGGCTTGAGCTACCTCGCGCTGGCCCACCTGGAGCCGGCGACCGGGGCGATTCTCCTCGGCGTGCTAGCCCTCTCACTATCGAGTTCCGCGTCGGGCATCCTGCAAGGACTGTTGGCGGGCATCTACCTCGACCTGGAGCGACCCATTCGACCCGGAGACCGGATCAACCTCGCCGGCATTACAGGCCAGGTCGAGGTGATCGAGGCACGGGTAACCCGTCTACGGCTCGATGATGGGAGTCTCGCGCTCATCCCCAACGCGACCATCCTCACCACACCTCTGGTGATTCTGGGAAACATTCCTCAGCCCCATGGGGAACAGAAGGCATGACGTGAAAGTTTCCCATCCTCTTGACCGGGAGGGATAATCTCGCCGCATCGCGTGCACGTGGGCCACCACATAGATGATGTTTTCCCGCTAACTTCCGCTTTGACCCATCCCATCGGCGAAGGTGGGCCGCTCCTCGTCCTCATTGTCAATAACGGCATCATGCTCACCAACTCCTCCGCCGTGCCCCGCGAATCACGGATTCGATCGGCCTCGCGGAGGATGCTCGCCTGGTAGTCCAGCGTGTCGGCACTTCTCATTAGCCGTTCGATCTCCTGGAATGGTGGGCGTGCGCCGGACTGCTCGGCAGCGCCAATAAGATCGTGCGCCTGCTGCTCCAGCTTGTCCGCTTGGGCGCTGATCTCGGCAATCAATGGCCCGTTAGAGGAAGTCATCGCGCACTCCTTCCGCCCATCGTATCCCCCGCATAGCCGGCAGGACAAAGGAGTCTTTTCTTGCTTGAACTCGCACTCGTCCTGGTATTCGTCTTCCTCGCACTGGATCTCATCTCACTCTCCGATCCCGGTGCCCATCAGTGAAGCTCTGGCGTCTCAAACCCGCGCTCTTCCTCATCGGTATCCTAGCGGTTGCCGCTTACTTTTCCGTACAAGCTCTACTCCCTGCCCCCCAGCATCCGACGGTCGGAGGGAGCAATATCGCTTGCCCTCATACGCCTTGTGCTTCTCAGTTCGGCCTCACCTACTCACGCGGAACGGTCAATTCGGCCTATGCCTACGAGTCCGGCCTGGTCGACGGTAGAGCACCCGTTGCCGACACCGATCTTATGCTTCCTTACGCCGCGCAGGAACTCGTCAAGCTGCCAGGAGAACGGCGCGACCATTACACCTTAGAGGGCGTCAACTATATCTCCGGGTCCGGCTGGTACGAGACTTTCTCAACGCCGAACGGCGGACGCTTTGCTCTACTGCATCTTTCCTCTACCGCTTACCTGGCAAGCGCTTCTGGCGTCCATCCACGTCTAGCCGGTACGCTGCGCCTTGGTCCACCTACCACCGGAAGCGGAGATGTCACCGGCGTCTACCGGAGTTACTACGTCGGCGGTATGACGATCGCCACGTCGGGCTGGCCTACCGCCGCTCAATACGCCAACGGCGCACCTGGTCCGGGCGACGCGCACCTCTGCGT